>CAZIQW010000069.1:0-9150 GCA_964541585.1 uncultured Dehalococcoidales bacterium
GAGGGATAGATTATAAAGGGTAAGGAGGCAGTAATGGAGTTAATTAATGATTTAGTGAAAAATTTGGGGGTGAGCGAAGGTGCAGCCAAAGGCGGGGCGGGATTAATTTTTAAACTGGCGCAGGACAAATTGCCTGCCGGAGATTTCAGTAAAGTATTAGGAGTTGATCCGGGTATAAACGATTTGATAAAAGCGGCACCTGTGACTGGCGGCGCGCTTGGTGGCATCGGGAAGTTGACATCCGGATTAGGTGGCGATATCGGCAAGCTTGGAAACCTTGCCAGCCTGGCAGGTGGATTTTCTAAACTTGGAATGGATAGCGGAATGATCGGAAAGTTCTTACCGATTATCCTCTCGTTTGTCGGGGGGAAGGGCGGAGCACCGGTAAAAGCGATATTGGAGAAGATCCTCAAATAACTTTAAGGTTTATTGAGAAGTAATCTTTTTCGACGCCTGCCAGACGCTGAATAACATCTGAATCATCGCGTAGGATTTACATTGATTAAGGGCTCACTGGCGGAGCGTATGTTTATAACCGGCACAAGTAATACACGGACAGGCAATAAAGCTTTAACAGCAATAACAATAGTTTCATCTGCTGCGATGGTAGTTATTCAGCGCATAATATTGCTGTGACCTGATGAA
This sequence comes from uncultured Dehalococcoidales bacterium, assembly GCA_964541585.1. Lineage (GTDB taxonomy): Bacteria > Chloroflexota > Dehalococcoidia > Dehalococcoidales > UBA3254 > CAZIQW01. Next base: position 646 of record CAZIQW010000069.1, read on the forward strand.
CCACAACATGCGACAGGCAAAAATGCGACGATCTTACAACGGTAACAATGCCGGGGATAACAGGTAATCCTGAGATAAATCGTACTTCGCGCTTGCTTGAAGTAATATTACTTTACCTTGATTATGTATGGGTTGACTAAGGTTTTTCTACTATAGGCGCAGTGGCGGCATTCTTTTTTACGGATTCGATGCCGTTTTTCACGCTATCCTTTGTTTTATACCCCTCGCCACCGGTGGCAATGGTTTGGCCGTTTGAAGCGATGAGCCTCCAGCGAAATTCTCCCTTGGAATCCTTGTAAACTTCGAATTTAGCAGCCATAGTCCTATGCCTCCTAAATATTTCAATATGACAATTCTAACACCGATATTAGAGAAAAGGAATACCCTGTACTAATATCGTATAAGTTATTGAAAAATGAGAGAATGAACATTATAATGAGGCCTGATACACGTCTCATGAAATCGAGAACACCACGGGAATGTACAAACACGATAAGCAGTCTATCAGTTCAGGCACTGCGGAATACGAATAAGGTAATTTGAGGCTCATATATCATCTTTCTCTGATATTGCGACTTAATTTATTTGAAATAAAAAAGTAAGTGGATATTAAGAACAGGAGGTTATCGTTAATGCAATTTTCGAAACTATTATCACCTATTAAAATAGGCAGTCTGGAACTACCCAACCGGTTAGTGGTGCCCTCGATGGGTTTTCTTTCTCAGATCGAACTGGGTGGATTCATCGGACAGGCGGCTATAGATTACTGGACACCCAGAGCTAAAGGCGGGTGGGGTCTGCTCATGTTTGAATTCACGACAGTAGACCCGTTGGGCAGTTCAGGACCGCACCATTGCGGCATCTGGAATGACGATTTTATTCCCGGTCTAAAATGGTTAACCGATACGATGCACAAATACGGGGCAAAAATGGGTATTCAACTGGGACACACCGGGCGACAGACGGCACCGCCGGCGATCGGAGGTGCGCAACCGGTTTCAGCATCAGCGGTATATTGTCCTGTTTCACGGGGAATGCCCCGGGCGTTGTGTACGGAAGAGGTGTATGAGCTTGTCGAAAAATTCGGAGATGCCGCAAGGCGTGCGCGTGAAGCAGGTTTTGATCTGGTTGAACTTCACGGCGGTCATGATTATCTGCTCGCGCAGTTCATGTCGCCGCTTGATAACAAACGCGTCGACGAATTCGGCGGCAGTCTCTACAACAGGATACGATTCCCACTGGAAATAATACGCAACGTTCGTCGGAAGGTAGGCCGGTCATATCCTCTTACTATTAGAATTAGCGGCGACGAAAGGATATCAGGGGGGCGTACGATAAACGAAACACGCGTGATAGCGCGTTATCTGGAGGAAGCAGGGATAGATGCGATCCACATGACGGTGGGTATGCTCGCAAGTGGTGAATATACCATCGCACCTTCGGCAATAGAGCCCGGTTTTCTTCTGGCGGACAGCGAGGAAGTGAAGAAGTCGGTCTCAATACCGGTAATAGCGGTGGGCAGGATAAATGACCCCATGCTTGCCGAGGATGCCATTGCATCGGGTAAAGCGGACATGATTTCAATGGGCAGGGCTTCACTCGCGGATCCCGCATTGCCCAATAAACTCGCTGCCGGACAAGAGGATGAAATATGCCCATGCGTTGCCTGTTTACAGGGTTGCATGCGTTTTCTGGAGCACATTATGAACCCTATGTCCACGTCAAAAGTGACATGTATGATAAATCCTTTCTGCGCGCGGGAGACCGAACTGGTGATCAAACCTGCGGCGAAAAGTAAAAAGGTCGTCATTGTTGGCGGTGGCCCTGCCGGGCTTGAGGCGGCGTGGGTTGCGGCGGCATGCGGGCATAAGGTCACTCTTTTTGAAAAGGAGGAAGTGCCCGGCGGGCAATTTCGCATAGCAGCGGTACCGCCTTTCAAGCAGGAGCTTGCCCGTGCAATTGCATATTACATTCACATGTGTAAAAAATACAAGGTATCGTTTAAGCTGGGAGTCGAGGCATCGGCGAAAATGATACTTGCCGAGAAGCCGGACGTGGTTATAATCGCTACCGGCGGAAAGCCCCTTATCCCTGACATCAAAGGCGCGACGGGTGACCGTGTAGTGACCGCATGGGATATACTGGACGGGAAAAAACAGGCCGGTATAAAAGTGCTGGTCGTTGGCGGAGGTATGGTCGGCTGTGAAGTAGCAGATTATCTTGCTGAGCGGCTGCATAATGTAACGATTGTAGAAATGCTGCCTGAGATAGCTCTCGATGTTCCTTTACATACAAAGATTTTCATGATGAAGAGATTTGGAGAACACCGTGTGAGGATCGAGACGGGAGCATCGGTTGTGGAATTTCTTGATGATGGAATCATCGTCAAAAAAGACGGCAAAAAAGCGAGGCTTGAAGGTTTCGATACAATTGTGCTGGCAATGGGGACGAAGCCGGTTAATGCACTGAAAGGCAAACTCGAAAAGAAAGTCGGCAAGTTATATGTGATCGGAGATGCGCTTGAACCGAGAAAAGCAATCGATGCGATAGAAGAGGGTGTCAGGATCGCGCTCAAGATATAATCCTGTAATTCAGGAGAAGGTATTCCATGTATAAGAGACCGGCATTCTTTCTGCCGGAAGCGTTACAGCGTATGAGAGGAGGCGCATATGGACTTTAAAGGTGCAGTAGCAATTATCACAGGTGCCGCCAGCGGCATCGGCCGCTCAACCGCGCTGGCTTTTGCCGGACTTGGATCAAATATTGTCATTGCGGACATAGACGACGGGGGAATGGAGCAGGCGCGGCACGAGATAGAGGGCCTGGGCTGCCGTGCGCTCACCGTTCACTGTGATGTTACTCAAGATGCAAGCGTGGAAAATCTAGTCGATCAAACCATGTCGGCTTTCGGCAGGGCTGATATTCTCATGAATAATGCAGGGGTATCCCTGAACGGCCATGTGGAAACAATAAGCATGGATGATTGGAACTGGATTTTAAATATTAACGTGCTTGGAGTTATCCGTTGTGTTCATGCTTTTCTGCCTGTCATGCTGAAGAATAAGAGCGGGTACATTGTAAACACTGCGTCGCTCGCCGGCGTATTACCGACGTGGGGATCGCCGGCACTGGCGGTGAATACGATCCCGTACATTACTTCAAAATTCGGCGTTGTGGGTTTCTCAGAAAGCCTGCGTGCGTACCTCTATCCTAAAGGTATAATGGTGTCGGTATTATGCCCGGGGGGTGTTTACACAAATTTTCTATCAAACATCCGCTTCATCTCCGATAGTCCTCAAATGGCCGTAGACGCAAAGCCTTCAACGGGCGAGGATGCCGAAAAACCGGACGAGATCGATGCCGGCGCTATAATGCAACCTGATGATGTAGCGCAGATAGTGGTTAAAGCCATGAAGGAAAAGAAATTTCTCATACTTACCCACCCCGGTTCAAGGGAGGGCATTCTGGAGCGGGGTCAATATCTGATCAATCTGTAAAAGCATTTTTCGGAAGTGGCACTGGTTTATTAACTCAGTGCCGCTTTTATTTTTTATTCGACTCAATAACTCGTAATGAGATAGAGACGGCTGCTTTTAGATATAATAAGAGTGGATGAGGGAATGAAGAAGGGCTGATTGACAGGTCCTGATTAATTGAGTATTTTATTAAGAATTGCTTCATGCGCCTGTAGCTCAGCGGAACAGAGCATTGGTCTTCGGAACCAAGGGTCGTGGGTTCGAATCCCACCAGGCGTACCAGTTATATCAGCTTCCTTCTGCAAACATTTACTATCGAGCTTTTCTATGACCGTTATCACACGTCACTCCAAATGTAAAATGACATCAATGCTTTTCTTTGCATACTGTCACTTTTTATCCGGAATCATTCTTTCTATATGGGCTATATAGTACAATGTAATCGTTTGTCATAATTCGTATCTGGAAGCGACAGACTTATATTCAGATAGAGAATGGGGTTATCATGAAAACAAGACTGACCGAACTATTTGGCATCGCACATCCTATCGTGCTTTCGCCGATGGCATTTGTGTCCCGAGCGTCGCTGGTCATTGCCACCTGCAATGCCGGAGGTCTGGGGCTATTCGGCCCTCCCGGGCTCACACCGGATGAAATACGCCGGCAGATACAGGAGATTAAGGTGAATGTCGGCGGTAAGCCATTCGGGGTGAATATCATGCCTGCCATACCAAAAATCAGGGAGATTATTCAGATATTAATTGAAGAAGAGGTGCCGGTGTGGACTTCCAGCTTGAGAAACCCTCTCACCACCCTTAATATTAAAAAACCGGAGAATGTTCTGTTTATACCTGCCGTAGGCAATGTCCGGCAGGCTATACGCGTCGAACAGTCGGGTGCGGATGCGGTCATTGTACAGAGCTGGGAATCCGGAGGTCACTCCAGCCTCATTGCTTCCTCCGTCCTTATACCGGAGGTTTCACGGGCGGTGAAAATACCCGTTGTAGCAGCGGGAGGGTTTGCCGATGGCCACGGACTGGCTGCAGCACTGGCGCTGGGAGCCGAGGGCATAGCCATGGGCACGAGATTTGCCGTCACACAGGAAAGCCCGATATCCGAAGGCCTGAAAAAATGCTATATCGATGCCGGCGATACCGATGCCGTTTTATCGTCAAGGTGGGATGGCATGCCCGCACGGGCAATAAGTAATATGGTACATTACGGCGGCTGGGGGACACATCCCTGGGACCTTATTCCAAACGTCATACTTTCTAAAAAGTTATTGAAATGCAACGTGAAAGAGATGGTAGAAAACGCAAAGATATTATCCAGGATGAATTGCTCGCCGCTGCAATTTGCTACAGGGCAGGCGCTTTTTAATAGATCGCTCACCACCGGTAAAATCGACAGGTCATTCACACCGGCGGGACAGGTGACGGGGTTGATTTATGATATTCCCACCTGTGCCGAGCTTATTGAGCGGACTGTAGGCAAGGCGGAGCAGGTTATCAGGGACCTCTCTGCCCGTATATAATATTCGGGAACTATACAGGCAGGCTTTGTAATAACCGTTAAAGCTCATGACGGGTTAAGTTCTCCGGCGTTTTTCAGTTGAATCCATAATCGTAACTCCTCCCTGACAGTCGTGGAAATGTCATTGACAGTGTACGTATGGCTGATATAATGTAAACTAATTCTCAAAAAATAAACTATTACAGAAAGCCACCGGAATAAAACATAGCAAACCATTCTGCCCCGTATATCGGGTAAATTGTTCAAACAGTAACTCAAGAGGTGTATCAGATTGTCGGCGCCTGTTATTCAGGTTGGACGGTAGCGGTTTTTAACCTGTAGAAACTGCATTGCGGTTTACCGGCAATCTGAAAGGAGGGATGGATTATTATAGCTTTACCGCTTGACGGAATTAAAATAATCGACTGGACGGTGGGCCAGTTTGGGCCTGTAGCCACTTCAATGCTGGGAGACCTCGGTGCCGATGTGATAAAAATAGAGCAGCCGGTCAAGGGGGATCCAGGCAGGGGAATGCAGACGATTATGGGAAGGGCATCAACCGGATTGCCCGAGGGACGCAACTTCTATTTTGAAAATAATAACCGGGGTAAACGGGGCATTACCGTCGATGTTACTAAAGAAGAAGGACGGGAAATCGTCTACCGGATGGTCAGGACTGCCGACGTCTTTGTATGTAATTTGCGCCGGCGTGTTCCGCTGAAAGTCGGGCTGGACTATAAGACCCTATCACAACATAATCCACGGCTCATTTATGCGACTGCCAATGCCTTCGGTCCGGATGGGCCGGATAGCGATAAACCCGGTGTTGACTATGTAGCCGCAGCGCGGTCCGGCCTCATGACCTCCGTAGGTGAGCCCGGTATGCCCCCCATGTGGGTCGCCGGAGCAATAGTCGACCAATCGGGGGCTATGTTTCTCGGTTACAGTATAGTCATCGCCCTGCTCGCACGTGAGAGGCTGGGGATAGGGCAGGAAGTAAATGTATCGCTTCTCGGAAGCATGATAACGATCCAGGGGCTCAATGTGGCGGCGCGCACCATGCTCGGCTCTGAAACAATGAAACATGAAAGGGCAAGAGCGGGTAATCCCCTCTGGAACCATTATAAATGTGCCGATGGAAAATGGCTTGTTTTTGCCATGTTATGGTCGGACCGTTGCTGGCCCGACTTTTGCCGGGTAATGGGCATCCAGCACCTGCATAACGATCCGAAATTCTCCTCTATGACCGCGAGGAAGTCCAATTCGGAAGAGCTTATTTCAATTCTGGATAGCGTAATCATTACAAGGACAAGGCACGAGTGGATGAAAATCCTCGACGAAGCTCTCTCACAGGGAGCCGACATCATTTACTCGATCGTCAATACTATATCCGACCTGCCTGATGACCCCCAGGTCACTGCTAATAATTACATTACTCACTTTGATCACCCCGTATTCGGTGATACTCAAGTTGTAGGGCTGCCATATAAATTCAGCCGGACTCCGGGTATGGTGGGCGGCAACCACCATAGAGAAGCGCCAGAGCTGGGACAGCATACTGAGGAAGTGCTGCTGGAATACGGCTACACATGGGATGATATCACCCTCCTGAAGGATAAAGGCGTAATTTAGGTTGATGTTTCGCAGTGACAAAAATATGCAATTATATGATGCTAACCGAATATAAATATTATTAACCGGGATAGGTGTAATGAAAGAAGAAAATACAGTGATTGTTCCCACAGGCTCCTGTCATGACTGCGGTGGACGCTGTGTTCTCAGAGTCCATGTCAAAGACGGCGTTGCTGTCAGGGTGGAAACCGACGATGGCAAGGAACCGCAGCTACGGGCGTGTGCCAGAGGGCGCGCCTATCGCAAACGGGTGTATGACCCGAACCGCCTTAAATACCCGTTGAAACGCGCTGGAAAACGCGGTGAGGGTAAATTCGAGCGCATTTCATGGGACGAGGCACTGGATACAATTGCACAGGAGATGCTCAGAGTGAGGGAAAGCTATGGCCCGTCATCCATATTGTCTATCGACTATTCCGGTGGTGCAGGCCAGTTACACAGGCCTGTATGTGTCAATCGTTTGCTAAACATGTTTGGAGGTTATACGGCTCACTGGGGTGGCGCTTCAGGTGAAGGCTCCGTATATGCCTCGCGAACGGTTTACGGAACGTTGACTACAGGGCATGATCGTGCTGACCATGTCAATTCACGCCTGATAATCATGTGGGGGTGGAATCCGGCCAATTCTATATGGAGTACCAACACCCCGTTTCATCTTATTCAGGCGAAAGAAGCGGGTGCAAGAATAGTCTGCGTCGACCCGCGGTTTACCGATTCAGCGGCTGTTATAGCCGACCAATGGATACCGATTCGGCCGGGCACGGACGCGGCTATGATGATTGCCATGGCATATGTGATGATTAACGCACAACTTCACGATCAGCAATTTCTGGATACATACACGATTGGCTTCGATAAATTCAGAGACTATGTGATGGGGAAGGATGACGGAGAGCCTAAAACACCTGCCTGGGCGGAGGCGATCACCGGTATTTCCGCGCAGACCATTGTTGATATAGCGAGGAATTATGCCAAACTCAAACCGGCGGCTCTCATCGCCAGTTTTGCCCCCGGCCGTACCGCCTATGGAGAGCAATACCATCGCCTGGCGGCTACACTTACAGCCATGACGGGGAACATCGGAATTCACGGAGGGGGAGCGGGAGGGTTTGAGCGCGGACCTGTGGTTTCCATGATCGGCCCCGTAATGCCCGTGGGCAGGAACCCCGTAGAAGCCGGGCTTCCTTCTATAGGTGGCAGTCTTGATAGCAATTTGCGCAGCCGGGCAAGACCTCATTTTACTCATCTGTGGGATGCTATTCTTGGGGGCAAATCCGGAGGTTATCCGAGTGATATAAAGCTTGTCTACATCTCATGCTCAAATTGCCTGAACCAGTTTCCCAATACCAATAAGGCTATTCAGGCGCTGGAACAGGTGGAGTTTATAGTTGTCCATGAGCAGTTCGTAACACCTACTGCACGCTTTGCCGATGTTCTGCTGCCGGTCAATACTATATGGGAAAGAAACGACATTGCCCGGCCATGGTTATCGGGCAACTATTATATTTACATGAACAAGGTCATCGACTCGATGTATGAATCCAAGTCTGATTTTGAGATTTGTTGTGAGCTGGCGCATCGACTGGGAATTACCGGTTATAGCGATAAAACTGAGGAAGAGTGGGTAAAAGAGATAATTCACATATCTCCTGATATGTCTAAATATATTACAGATTATGAAGCGTTTAAAAAGGATGGCGTTGTTAAACTCGAATTTACGGAACCGAAGATCGCCTTTAAGGCACAAATCGAGGATCCTGAGAATAATCCCTTTCCGACGCCCTCGGGGAAAATAGAGATATATTCCCAACAGTTAGCTGATCTTCAGAACCCGGAATTGCCGCCTGTCCCCAAATATATTGAGACGTGGGAAAGCATTAATGAC
>CAZIQW010000070.1:0-5520 GCA_964541585.1 uncultured Dehalococcoidales bacterium
TTCCCTGAGGTTATGGTTATTATACCCCCTGCCCATTGGTATCCGTCAATAAGACGTCCCCTGTTTTCCGGGATTATAGTCAGGTCAGCTCAGTTTTCAGTAATAGAAAAATTATTCGCTGTCCTCGAGCTGCATATACCTTGTACCTTCGAATGTAGCGATAATATAGTCGGAAACAGCAATCCTCATCAGTGCGTTTGTCGGGTTTTCCACGAAATGTTTTAGCTCAGGGTGTTTATCCAGGTATATTCTCGAAAGGTCATCTTTTTCGTCTGCGGCGGCTTCCTCAACAATACCCAAAGCGGTGATGGCTACCGCGGAATTTAAATCGGAACTCCGGTTCGTCCGGCTGTCAATCAGGACCGCTACTCTTTTGCTTGCCAGGGTATTGGCATATTTGCGTGTATTTCTACTGGTCACGAAGATAAGGCTCCGCAGGTTGTCAGTTTTAGCGAAAGCAATCAGATTGGTATAAGGCTGTCCCTCCGACTGGGTTGCTAAAACAGCAAAGAGTTGCGAATCGAGATGTCTTTTGATTAAATCTGTTAATTCTTCATTCATGCTCGGCTACCAGACCTTAACACCCATCGGCTGTCCCTGTTATAATATTAATTCAAAAAGATGAAAAATGTCTGAACTTAATCCCGGCGTCATTCATTTCCCCTTTCCTCTCCACCGTGGGTACCCTCTGGGCGTCTCTGGGTGACCCTCCGAAGCAATCTTTGGGCCCGATACAACCATCTCTGGGTGCGTAGAAGAATCAGACCCTTCATTTCCGCTTTCCTCTCTCCCCCTGTGGAAGAAAGATAAACTATATAAGACGCATGAAATATTTGCCAGTCTGTCATGCTGGAGGCCTCGACCGGCGAGGCCGAAGCATCTCAGGGTGGAGCTGAGTTAATCAGGCATTTATTTTTTGCGTTACATATAATTTCCATCCTCTCGCCCCTTGTGGGAGAAAGTTAACCTAGTTTCCATCCTCTCTCCCCTTGTGGGAGAGAGTTAGAGAGAGGGGTCTTCACCCGGCGTGAAGGAATGTTGTGATAAAATGAGATATGTCTCTCGTCATTATTTGCTGGTCTCGAACAAATGATTGAGGAATCAAGAATTCAGCCGCTTAATAAGAATCAGCCGCTCAAGGGGGAGTATATTCTTTACTGGATGCAGGCATCCCAGCGCGCGGAACATAATCACGCTCTGGAATACGCCATCGGTCAGGCAAATGAAAGAAAGCTTCCGGTTATCGTCTTTTTTGGCCTGACGGATGCCTTCCCGGAAGCCAGTGAGAGACACTACTTCTTTATGTTGGAAGGACTGCAAGAAGTAAAACAGACCTTGAAAACAAAAGGTATCGGGATGGTTGTCGAAAGGTGCTCTCCGGAAGAGGGTGCGGCGAAACTGGCCGGGAGAGCAGCGCTCGTCATCTGCGATCGCGGTTATCTGAAGATACAAAACAAATGGCGGGAACAGGTCGCAAAATCTATCGGCTGTCCCCTGATACAGGTGGAAAGCGATGTTGTGGTTCCTGTTGAAATAACCTCCGGCAAAGAGGAATATTCAGCCGCGACCTTAAGGCGCAAATTGCAGCGCGTTCTCCCTCTATACCTTACCCCTTTGGACCAGCAGCTCCCTGCCGTTGATTCTTCCGGATTGGATTTCGAGAGTTATGATATATCCGGTATCTTCAGAGTAGTTGAAGACCTTCACATCGATAGGACCGTTAAACCTGCTCCGCTCTATCACGGAGGTACCCTGGCAGCCAGGAAACGGCTTCGGGATTTCATTGAACACAAACTGGCAAAGTACCATGAGCTGCGGAACGACCCAAACGAAGATTGTCTTTCCAGCCTGAGCCCCTATCTCCACTTCGGACAGATATCTCCGTCCTTTGTCGCCTCGGAGGTAGGCCGTTCCGGCGAGGCCGGCAGCGATGCCTTTCTTGAAGAACTTGTCATCAGACGGGAACTGAGTATGAATTTTATCCGTTATAATCCGGACTATGACTCTTACCGGGGACTGCCCGATTGGGCTAAAAAGACTCTTTTCGAGCACCGGAACGATGCCCGGGAGTCCCTCTACTCCCGGGAAGAATTGGAGAAGGCGGGTACTCATGACCCATACTGGAACGCGGCCCAAAGGGAGATGATGACCACCGGTAAAATGCACGGATACATGCGGATGTACTGGGGTAAAAAGATACTGGAATGGATGTCTCCACCTCAAGAAGCCTACCGGACGGCGGTATATTTAAACAACAAATATGAGTTGGACGGCAGAGACCCCAATGGTTTTGCCGGGGTTGCCTGGTGCTTCGGGAAGCACGACCGTCCCTGGGGGAGCCGTCCTGTATTCGGCAATGTACGCTATATGAGTGCTGGGGGTTTGAAACGCAAGTTCGACGCGGACAGGTACGCCGGAAGATATGCTTCAGATACTATTTGATTACCGCTGCAGTCGGGCCACTTGATTAAACATTCTGATGGGTATGTACAAAGCCCTTATATTTTCGAGGTTCTTTATGCAGAATCCTGATAAATGCTTTTACCACTTTCGGATCAAATTGAGTGCCGGAACAGCGGATTAGTTCTTCAATCGCTCGTCCGGTAGTCCATGATCGGTTATGGTAGGGGCGATTTGATATCATGGCGTCATAGCTGTCGGCTACCGCCAGGATCCTGGCATCTAATGGGATATTTTCGGCCTTCAGACCTTGAGGATATCCTGTGCCGTCATATCTCTCATGGTGGTACAGCACACCGGGCAGGCATTCTTTCAGGCTGTCAATATGCCTGAGTATTGATGCTCCCATGGCAGGATGGGAGTGAATTGGCTTCCATTCGTCATCATTCAAGTTCGAATTCTTTCTCAGGATTTCATCCGAAACCCCAATTTTTCCAATATCATGGAGCAATCCGGCGATACGGATTTCTTCAACCTTTTCTTCTGAACAACCCAGCTCAATGGCGATATCGCAGGCATGTTTGCTCACCTTCTTTGAGTGGCCGAAGGTATAATGGTCTTTAGCATCAACCGTTGCCGCCAGGGCATAAATCGTGTCCAGTATCAGACTATTATCTTCTGGTGTGGTTGGCTTATCAGAAATGGTTAAGGTTACCAGCTTTGAGGCCGTGACCACCCTGTTGCGCCCGGTTTTCTTGGCCTGATATAGCGCACTATCGGCGGCATGTATCAGGTCTTCTTTCATGATGCCGTCGGTAGGCCAGGAAGCTACCCCAATGCTGCATGTAATTGGCATCCCCTCAATGACAAATTCAGACCCCATCGCATCTTGCAGCCGGTGCGCAATTCTCATAGCGGTGTCGATGGATGTTTTCGGCAGGATGACGGTAAATTCATCACCTCCATACCGGGCGGCTATATCAATAGCTCTGATTTTGTTCCTGATTATTTCCCCCACTTTTTTTAAAATATTATCACCCAGTAAATGACCGTGTATATCGTTATAGGACTTGAAACAATCAAGGTCGATTATCAGTAATGAGAACACATCGCCGAACCGGGAGGCCCTGGAGATTTCTTCCAATAATCTCTCGTGAAAATGACGGTGATTATAACATCGAGTTAGCTCGTCAATATTCGCTTTTTGCCTGGCCTGTGTATAAAGCAGCGCATTTTCAAGTACAATCCCGGCTTGTCTGGCGATATTCGCCGCAAATTCGATATTTTCAGGATGAAGAACACCTCCATCCTGCTCATTACCCAGGGCCAGAATACTGACCATCTTCTCCCGGCCTTTGATGGGCAGTAACCAGGCGAATTCCGTATCCGGCAGTCCCGTGTTTTCTTCAGTCAATGCCTGCTTTAATTCAGACATATTGAGCATGTCTGCGGTTTTCAGAGGTTTTTCCTCTTTCTCCAGCCAGAGCGTAATTGCACTGTCCTGCGTTAATCTCAGCAAATCGCTGGTGTCCCCGATTGAATGTGGATAAGTATACTGTGTGACAAAATCGCTATCGTATCTCAGTAACAATTCCAAATGCTTTAAACGGAGCGTTTTGCCCAGTGTAGACAGCATTTCATTGGCTACTTCATCCAGGTCAATGATATTGGTAATTTTCGAGCTGAAGTCACCTAATACCTGGCGATAGGTATAAGAAGCAGGGTGAAAAAATCGGTCAATCTTTTCCTCAGTGATTGGCCTCAGCCACCGAATAAGGATGTACAACAGTACCGACAGGCAGCTCATGATGATTAGCGTCGCATAGAGCGGCATGAACGGGGCATATCGTATTCCCAGGTACAGCACGCCTGAATAGATACCGAAAATCACCACAGCCAGTATGCCGTATGCCAGAATTCTCCTGAATATGAAACTCAGGTTAGGCAATCTGCATTCCCGGACGACCAGGAAGACTATCAGGGCATTCATCAGGACACCGGCATTATTAATCGCCAGGCTGTAGGGAGCCGATAGATTATAGGCCCCCAGAGTATAGATTGCTGCAACACCCGTTCCCATAACCAGATATGAGATTCTATTACGCTCTACCCTATCATTTAAAGCACGGTATTGTTTTAAAAGCATCATCAGGGTTAACAGGGCCAGGGGCGCCGCAATTGCCGCTATGATAGAGGCCCGGAGGTGCGCATCGGTGTATAAAGCGTTGCCGGTTAACCAGGCATCGTTCCCCAGATTTCCACCAAACGGGAGAGCCAGAATTATCAGAACGCAGGCATATCCGCAGTAAGTTAGTATCCCGGCTGGTAAATTAATATAAACCCTGATGAAGTGATACAAGCTCACAAAAGACAGTATGGTAGCAGTAACGACCAGGTTGTTCCAGAGGGAAAAATAGCCGGAATGAGCAGCAGGACTGGTAGAGAGGAAAAATTCTGAAAGGCCCCAGAAAAAAGATGCTGCCAGAAAAATTCCCAATATTTTGACTTTGTTTTTATTGTTTTTATTAATTTTCAGTAATAGTATTACCAGAAGTACTATGTAAACAACGCAATTGAGAAGCGGGAGCAACGCTGGTAAGTTCACGTTTAAACAAATACCCCTTTCTTAAATGCACAATGAGTTAATAATCTTTCAAACCTGTGTTGTTGTAAATGGTAAAATAGTCAGCCGGACTAATGTATATAGTCCTTCTGTTCACAAGCGTTAAGCATATGCTGTCGGCCGTATCACATCCCCATGTTCGTGGAAAATATATAAGACGCATGAAATATTTGCCAGTCTGTCATGCTGGAGGCCTCGACCGGCGAGGCCGAAGCATCTCAGGGTGGGGCTGAATCAATCAGGCATTTATTTTTTGCGTTACATTAGTTACAGCCGGAGAGATGACTGACAACGAAAGAAAATTATACAAACAGGTGAGAGGGATATAATCATGGCGGACATAAAAAAAGCGGTGGAGAAAATTGAACAGGGCGATGCCTGGGAAGATACCGATGAAATAGTTAAGTTAGAAGTAAAGAAGCCTTTAGACAAGGTGATTCCCGTCCGGCTCTCCGCCGATAAAATGAACTATTTACGCTCAATTTTTGCCCAAAATC
>CAZIQW010000070.1:5530-9137 GCA_964541585.1 uncultured Dehalococcoidales bacterium
TCTGTCCATGTTTTTTGTGGATGATTTGCACCGCGGTAGCACCGCTTTTAGTTTTTACTTTTCGAATAAAAGCCATGGCTTTTATTTTAAATCAATTTTGACTTTGGAGCACTCTGTTAGTGACCCGAAAATGAACTATTTACGCTCAATTTTTGCCCAAAATCGAAAAAGTGAGAAACTCAGGTACTAATATTGAATTAAACAGCCTTTATGATATACTTTTAAACAATATATAAGCATAACCGGTGAAATCAATGAGCAAAGATTGGAATCATGAAGAAGTAGAAGCGACGGTTGCTGAATACTTTAATATGCTGGATAAGGAATTGCGAGGGCTGGATTACAACAAGACTTCGCACAGGCGGTATTTGTCATCTATGTTAAACAACCGGTCGGATGGCTCGATAGAGCGCAAACATCAAAATATCAGTGCCGTGCTTATTGAGTTAGGATTTCCCTATATTTCCGGTTATAAGCCATTACGCAATTATCAGCAGCTTCTCTTTGAGGTTGTATCTACCCGACTTGAAAATAATACTGCTCTAAGAAACTACATTAAAGAACAGGTCGATGAACCCGCAATAATGCCAGAGATAGAGGATATTCTTAAGAGTTGGGTGAAACCCCCCGTTCCTGATTATTTTGGTATAGTGAATGTTGTCAAAGAGTCTGGAAAGTTGTTCCGAAAAGACATTGACTATCTTGAGCGTGAGGCAAAAAACCAATCTCTCGGTTCCGCCGGTGAGGAGTTTGTAATTAAATTCGAGCAAGCTCGCCTAATTCATGCTGGAAAAGAGTTGCTGGCATCTAAAATAGAACATATCTCAAAAACACATGGCGACAGTGCCGGTTTCGATATACTTTCATTCGAAGAATCCGGTCAAGAGCGTTTCATTGAGGTGAAGACTACAGCTTATGGACCTCTGACTCCATTCTATATAACTAGAAATGAACTAACTATTTCACAAAAAAACGATACATGTTACCATCTCTATCGTACCTTCAATTTTCGCCACAATCCAAAGTTATTCACCAAAAGCGGTCCGCTTGAAAAGTCTTTTAGCCTGGAGCCTATGGATTATATAGCTAGGATTATTTAATTTTTATCGTCTCATCATTGACCCGCCTTTCTACGTACTGTAATCTAAGGTAAACTTTAGCTGACATATAAGAGGGCCTTGCATGGCGCGTATGATAACAGCCATGATTCCGGAAGATACCCGAGCGAAGCGGAAAAGAAGCCACTTCCGGCCCTTCACGAGAGCCTGGACGACAGCTTCACAGCGCAGTATGCTTGGGGTTCCATAGAAGGGATTTAACCGGTCGGATTTATTGTTTACGGGTTCAAATTTTATTAAAAGGAGAGATAAGACGTTCAAGTTAAACCCGTATTATCATTTATCTGCGGAACAGCAAAAGAGTGCTGCGGGCCAGCAAATGCTGGCGCAGGTAGTCGCCCCCTCACAAAATCAGCATCGCGTCGCCGAAGCTGTAAAACCGGTACTTCTGCTCTATGGCTTCCCGGTAAGCCTTAAAAACCAGCTCTCTCCCGGCAAAGGCAGAGACCAGCATCAGAAGCGTGGACCTGGGGAGGTGGAAGTTGGTTATCATGGCGTCCATTACCTTGAACCGGTAGCCGGGATAAATAAAATCATTCACCCAGCCGTCCCAGGCCTTTAGTTTGCCGTCCTTCACGGCATGGGCTGCCGATTCCACCAGCCGGACCGACGTGGTGCCCACGCAGATAACCCGCCGGCCCTCGGCTCTGGCCCGGTTGATTTCGTCCGCCGCCTCCTGACCGATTACACCGTACTCCGGGAAAATCGGGTGCTCCAGAATGTCCTCCACCTGGACGGGACGGAAGGTGTTCAGCCCCACATGCAGCGTCACGAAAACGCAGCCCACTCCCAGGCCCTTTATCTTTTCCAGCAGCTCCGGGGTGAAATGCAGGCCGGCCGTGGGTGCGGCCACGCTGCCTTCTTTTTCGGCATAGACCGTCTGGTAGCGCTCCGGGTCCGCCAGGGGCTCATGGATATACGGCGGCAGAGGGACTTTCCCCAGCTGCGGCAGGGCGGACTCGTCTGAGAAGCGGACTATCCTGACCCCGCTGGTCTGGACCTCCAGCACCTCGGCTTTGATGCCCGGGTTGCCTTCCATCTCCACCTCCATGCCGGTACGCACCTTTTTCTTCGAACCGATTAGCGCTTCCCAGATACCCGGCTCCAGGCGGCGCAGCAGCAGTATTTCTACCCTCCTGCCGGTATCCGTCCGGTTCCCGAACAATCGCGCCCGGATTACCCGGCTGTTATTGAATACCAGGACATCCCCGGCCTTCAGGTATTCCGGCAGCTCGTAAAATCTCCGGTGCGTCAACGTCCCGTCCGCCCGGTCCGCCACCAGCAGGCGTGAATTGTCGCGGGGTTCCACCGGCGTCTGGGCAATCATTTCCTGCGGCAGAGTGTAGTCGTAATCACTGGTCCGTAATAAGTCCATGTCTGGTCTGTCTCCCAAATCATTGTATCAGGTAGTAGGCGAGTTTGTCAGTTGCGGGCTGATAGCTAACCGCGTTTAACTCTGCTATTCTTTAAAGTATGGAAACACCGCCTTCCGGGGAAGACCGCTTCCACCGGCTGGACTACCTGAAAATCACCGCCCTGGGCTTTGCTTTCGGCGGACTGGCTAATGCGATGCATGCCATTATCTTGCCGATACGCGTCCAGGACTTTGCCGGTGACGCCCAGAAGTCCACTTTCCTCGGCCTGCTCACCTTTACCGGGCTGCTAGTCGCCATGCTGGTACAGCCGGTTGCCGGGGCTGTCAGCGACCGCTCGGGATTCCGCTGGGGGCAAAGAAAGCCTTTTATCCTGGCTGGCATTATTGCCGCCCTCCTTTTTCTGGCGGGAATCGGTTACGCCTGGAGTTTCCTTGTCCTCTTCATCGTCTGGTGCCTCACGCAGGCCAGCCTCAACACCGCCCAGGGACCTTACCAGGCCTATATCCTGGACCTGGTGCCCCAGGATAAACGCGGCCGGACTGCCGGAGTCAAGAGCCTGCTGGAAATTGCGGGCGGTGTGGTCCTCCTCCGTATTGCCGGAGACCTGATGGTCAACTATTCCCTCATTCGGCCGGAGGATGCCGTCTGGCTGTGGCTTTCGCTGGGAGTGCTGGGTCTGGTTTTGCTGGCGGCCTTGCTCTTTACCGTGCTGACAGTTCGGGAAAAACCGGGTCAGGCGGGACTCTTTCTCAAACCGTTTTCCGTCATCCGGGAGAGCTTCCGGATTAATGTGAAGGCGGATTCCCGGTTTGTCCTGTTCCTGGTTTCCCGCCTGCTGTTTATCATGGCATTGACCACCCTCCAGACCTTCTCTCTCTACTATTTCCAGGATGCGGCCGGCGTGCCCAATCCGGCCCGGATGACGGCCGACCTGATTACCATGGTGGGAATTGCCATGCTGATAGTGGTTGTTCCCGCCGGCAGGCTTTCGGATAGAATCGGCCGGAAGCCGATACTGGTCTCCTGCGGCCCCCTGGCGGCTGCAGGGATTGCCCTTATTTACCTCTAGATCGGAAGAGCGTCGTGTAGGGAAAGAGTGTAGGATAGGGTGTA
>CAZIQW010000071.1:0-7921 GCA_964541585.1 uncultured Dehalococcoidales bacterium
TAGCCACGACCAAATACAACTGGCAGCTTATTATCCTATAAAAATATTTACTAGCAGTAATAAACTGATTAAAACATAGTTAACAGGAGTAATCAAGGAACAAGAAGCCACTGAATCCCCGGTATTAAGTCTCTCTTCTCGAATGAAAGTTCGGTGACTGTTCCCCAAAGCCCCATTTTGCTGTGCTTGAACCTTACGACACTATATCATGAGCGATTGCATTCAGTTTTAAATTTTCCGCGCCCGGAGAATGATTATAATTAATATATAGGTAATCCGGAAATATTGATGGCTGAGGGAACAACAAAGTTAACCCAAGCCTCAGGATATTAACAACGAACTCGATTATCGAAAATCAGGACGGGGCTTTGAAATTTCTGAAGGTTATTTTACACGGAAACGATTGAAACAGTACAAAAATAACCAATTGTTTGCGGGAGTCATATCATTGAAATACGATGTCATCATAATCGGCGGGGGGCTTTCAGGACTGACGGCGGCCAGCCTGCTTGCCAAACGGGGGCTTTCAATCGCAGTTGTTGAGAAAAGCTACAATCCGGGCGGCTCATGCGGCATATTTAAGCGCGGCAATGTTACGTTTGACCAGGGAGCGGCCATGCTATACGGCTTCGGAGAGTATGGTTTCAACGCCCACCGCTTTGTTTTCAATTGCCTGGAAGAACCCATTGATATGATCCGTCATGATATTTTGTATTGCGTCAATTTCAATGGCAGGAGGATACGATTTTTTGCAGACGTCGAAAAGTTTGCAAACGAGCTTGCTGAAGTGTTTCCATCAGAAAAGGAAAATATACGCCGTTTTTACCGCGATATGCTAAAGATGTATCAACATGTCATGGTGGAAACACCAAGCTATACCACTGCCGATGAAACAGACCGGAAAATTGCGCTGAAAAGTATATTCAAGCACCCTGTTTCCTATTTCCGGTTCTTAAGGTATCTAAATAAAAGCGCAAAGGACTTGCTGGGGAAGTATTTCCGCAGTCCCGAAATCTTCAAATTTTTTGACAAACTGACATCAACCTATTGTTACACAACGGTCGAAGAATCCCCGGCTGTTCTGGCGGCGGTGATGTTTGTGGACAATCATGTGGGAGGAAGCTATTATCCGGCGGGATCGACGCTGTTTTTACCGGGCAAGCTCGAGAAGGTGATAGAAGAGAACGGAGGAGATATGTATCTTCAAAGTGAAGTGAGTTCTATTCTATTTGAAAAGACAAAGCCCGCAGGCGTGGTACTGGACGACGGCCGCATCCTCAAAGCTTCCAACATTATTTATTCGGGGACAGTCTGGAACCTGTATGGTAAGCTGATAGAGACCAAATATACGACTGAGCAACGGAGGGAATGGGCCAAAAAGCAAGTGCCCACATATCCCAGCGTGGTTCTGTACTCTGTTGTCAACCGCAGTGTAATTCCTGACGACACATCGCCCATTGAGATGCTTGTAGGCAACCCGGATACGCTGGACGAAAGCGAAGTAACGGCCTATATACTCAGTATCGACGACAGGACTCTGTGCGGCGAAGATGAACACACGGTCATCGCAATCGGTCCCACCTTTGAAAGCTGGGATACTGAAGATGATAAAACTTATCAAAATAAAAAACAGAAGGAACAGGCCCGTTTGATCGGTGTGCTGGAAAAGCGTTTTCCGGGATTTGCCCAGGCTGCGCGGTACTCGGAAGTCGCAACGCCGCGCACGATTGAACGGTATACATTAAAAAACGGCGGGGCTGTTGCGGGGCCCAAGCAAATGCTGGGGCAGCACATGTTTCGCAGACTGCACACACGGACGGAATGGGACAATCTTTATTGCTGCGGTGAATCGACCGTGATGGGAACAGGGACGCCCACTGTGACAACATCGGGGCTTGCGGCGGCTAACGCCCTGCTTAAAAAGCTGGGAAAGGAATCGTATGTCTATCGCGAGGGGATGAAGAATTACGTCCGAATTGTAGACAGGCCTTTTACAGCTGACAGGCTGTTTGAAACTTATGATGAGCCCGCACGTGCGGTGATGAACGAAGCCATGAGGTGCAGGCTCTGCGAGCATCCAACCTGCACGCTGGAAACGGATATACGAGGTATCATGCGCAGAGCGGCAGCCGGGAATTTCACCGGCGCCAAAAAGTGCTGGCTAAAGCACGCGGTTGACTTCAAGACGCTTGAAAAATATGAGACGCAATGTATTTGTGCGGCGGAGAAGGGCCGCGCGGTGGAAATCAGGAAAGTGCTCAACTACATCAGCGAAGTGAATGTGTGATAAGTGAAGCTGACTATTGAGCGGGAAACCGGTAACGCACAGGGGGCGATAACAGTATGGGCATTGATAAAGGCGAAAATGCCTGTTGAAAATCGCTTCAAGAAAATCATTATCTCGATAGACATTCCGATAAAAGACGTTTTTCGACGCGGGCAATTGACATTCAGCCCTTCCGGCCTGCCAGTATCCATATTAACAGGAAAGATCGCAGCAGATGCGATACGCAAGACATTAAAATGTAGCGGATAATGATGGTAATCCCCATTGAGTTTGTAATCGTATTAATCGGTTTGGCTATGACTGCGGTGCTATTTTACCGATTTCCGGTATTACCCGGAATAAAGGATAGGGCAGCAGGTTATTCCTCTGTTTCTGTTATCATTCCAGCCCGCAATGAAGAAAAAAACCTTGCTTTGCTGCTTATGGATTTGAGCGCACAGACCCAGCCTGCATATGAAATTATTTGCGTGGACGATGAATCGGAGGATAATACAGCGAAAATCGCATTATCATACGGCGCAAAGCTGATATCGATTCAAAATAAACCGGAAGGTTGGACGGGAAAGGCCTGGGCATGCCAGAACGGCGCTGACGCAGCGAAAGGCGATTTGCTCCTGTTTCTGGATGCGGATGTAAGACTCGGCAAAGACGGGATACGGAAGCTGCTGCAAGCTCAGGCAGAGGAAGGCTGTACTATTTCTGTTCAACCCTATCACAAAACCGAAAAGCTATATGAGCAGCTTTCGATGTTATTTAACCTGGTCCAGATTGCCGCAAACGGCATAGCGCTTCCAAAAAGGAGCTATACCGGTTTGTCCGGTCCAGTGATTATGATTGCAAAACCGGACTACATGAAAGTTGGCGGGCATGAAAGTGTAAGAAACCACATAGAAGAAGATATATTCCTGGGCTTACAGCTAAAAAAGGCAGGTCTACCGTTTCGGCTTTTTATCGGTGAGCAGGACATTGCTTTTCGCATGTACAGTGAGGGAGTGAGAAGCCTGTTTCAGGGCTGGATTAAGAACATTGCGACCGGTGCGGCCAAAACGCCGGTGCCAGTACTTATAATGGTTTTCTTGTGGATTACATCAATGATCTCCGTTCCTTTGCAGCTCATCAAGTGTGCGGTTTCGGAAAACATTCCCTGGCTGATGGTCTATTCGATATTATACATCTTATGGGCATCATTGTTGGCTATTCTTGCAAGCAGGGTCGGACGTTTTCATCTTTGGACTTTGATGTTTTATCCGGTATTGATTCTCGTGTTCTCAGGTATGTTTACTGTTTCGGCAATCAAGAAAATATTCAGACTTAACGTGAACTGGAAAGGGCGAGTCATTGCAACGGGAGAAAAGCCATGAGAATAATTTATTTACCGGATGCATGGACGATTTTCCTGTGTTTTCTCGTGTGGCCGGTGCTTCAGGTGGCTGCTGCGCTAATCTGCATAAATCTGCCCGACCGTTTCTTTTCGTCAAACTCTTTCTTTTTTCGTGCTCATCGCTTAGAGAGAGAAGGGCGAATATACGACAGAATATTTCGTGTGAGCCATTGGAAGCATTTACTGCCGGATTGCGGTAAAGTCTGGAAAAAGCGGGGACTTAGAAAGAAAAAGCTGGAGAATTTTTCGGAAGAAAACTTAAACAGGTTTCTGATTGAGTCGGCGCAAGGCGAGATGACGCACTGGCTTGCCATATTCCCGTTCTGGTTGTTCTGGTTATTTACTCCTCCAATGGTGCCGTGGATGATGCTAATCTACGCTTTGCTGGTCAATATCCCCTGTATCATCGCACAGCGATATAACCGGCCGCGCGTACAGCGGCTGCTCCAAAAAATGAGCTGGTCCCCAAAAATTTGACAGGTTGTTACGAGGGAAACTACTCCGATAATCAGAATGAAGAAAAAGAGCAAATGCATCTTATTCAAACGCCGGCTCACTCTGCAAGTTAGCCGGAATGTCCGGAAGATTTCTGAGCCCGATACTGATACGCAGATTTAGCTAACACTCTCTTTTGATTACCACCGTCATTTATTGTTAGAATTCTTTTACATCACATCATTGTTTTGAGGAACCAGATGGAAGAGCAACTTATTGCCCCCTGTGGAATGAATTGCGGTTTATGCGTCAGCTACCTGGCGATGAAAAACGTCCTTAATGAAAAGGGGTTCGCCAAAAAATACTGTCCCGGCTGCCGGCCGCGGGGCAAAGACTGTACTTTTATGGCACAACAATGTGCTCTGGTGGGAAAAGGGCTCGTGCGTTTCTGTTATGAATGTGAGAAATTTCCCTGCCGCCGGCTAAAAGATCTCGATAAACGCTATCGCACCAAATACCATATGAGCATGATAGAAAACCTTAATTCCATAAGAGCGAAAGGGATGGACTCATTTCTGGAAACAGAAGCGGCTAGGTGGCGCTGTCCTGAATGCGGAGGGGTAATATGCTGCCATAACGGGCTGTGCTTCGAATGCAGTCTCGATAAGCTGCGCCAGAATAAAAGGTACCGGTGGGATGGATAACGGATAAAAATTGGACTTAATCCACTGCAATGCATTGAGTTTTAAATAATATTTGATAGATAGAGGAATTGAACGTGGAATTATTACAGGAATATATAGAAGAATACCGGAAACAACTGGAGAAGGGCGCTATTCAAAAAGCCTATCAGGGCTTGATGGACTATATTATGGATTTGAGAATGCATTTCAGCAAGAAATTTCCTGATTTTGCACCCGGGAACATTTACCAGGGATATTTGGATATGACATACTTCCCGATTTTCCCAATAGAATTGAAAAGCAGAAAATTGAAAATTGCGATAGTGCTTATTCATGAAAAAATCAGGTTTGAAGTCTGGTTAGCAGCACAGAATAAACAGACCCAGTCAGAATACCGGGAATTGTTGAAGGAGGGGGGTTGGAATAAATACCGAATACCCGCGGCTGCAAAAGGCGTTGATTCGGTCGTGGAGTACACCCTGGCCGATAACCCGGATTTCAGTGATTTGAATGCATTAACAAAGCAAATAGAGAATGGAACGTTGACCTTTATTAACGATGTTAAGGATTTCTTATCTAAACATCAACAATAGAGCACTTCCAAGGCACCTCAGTCCGACTGGAGGAAACCATAAAGAAGGGGCGAATCCGTATTATATGTAACGCAAAAAATAAATACCTGATTAATTCAGCCCCACCCTGAGATGCTTCGGCCTCGCCGGTCGAGGCCTCCAGCATGACAGACTGGCAAATATTTCATGCGTCTTATATAAATGCGAATTATACCGTAACCGCTGCCCGGCTTATAAAGATGATTCACGCACTGAAGCGGACAGGATACGGGGCAGCGACCTATAGGAGAAATACTCCGGCGTTCATTTTAAACCCGATAAATAAAAGATAGAATTACCACTGGTCAAAGCGACATCCAAGCGGTATAACCCGGAATGCAGACGCATTGCCTGTGATGCTATGATATTAAGAGCGACCGAATCAAATGCTCGAATAAATAAGAGGCGGGGAATCAACCTGATAAAAGAAATTGCCGGTTTAATAAATCACAATCTGCAAGAAATCAAACCCTATCTTGCAACCAATAAGATATCTGCTTACAGATTGATAAATAATGCACAGAAGGTTATTCCTGTGACGGTGGATATTTACCAGGATAATGCGGTCATTCATATTTTCAGCCAGATATCGCCTGAAATCCTAAATGAACTCGAACAGGCTCTGAAAACAAACCTGCCCGTCAACAGCTTCTTTTATAAAAACAACTCAAAGGAAAGAATAATCATTCCCCAAAGCCCGCCCAAAAAAATTATCCAGGAAGAATACGGCAACAAATTTTCAGTTAATCTTTCTGACTATCTGGATACCGGGCTGTTCCTGGACCACCGTGAAACGCGAAAATGGATAGCCGGCAAAAGCCGGAATAAAACAGTATTAAACACATTTGCCTATTCCGGCTCATTTACCATTTATGCAGCGAACGCCGGGGCGATAAAGACCTGCAGCGTGGATATTTCGAGGGTATATTGCGACTGGATTAAAGAAAATCTGGCATTGAACAGCTTGCCGCCGGGAAAGAACTGGGTGTATAAAATGGACACCCTGGAATTTTTCAGGTACGCTAAAAAGAAAAATATCAGATTTGATATTATCATTATCGATCCGCCAACATTCAGCAAAAATAAAGGCAAATCATTTTCGGTACAAAAAGAGCATCCCGGACTGATAAACGGCGCCCTTGAGGTACTATCGCCCTCCGGACTGATTTTATTTTCTACCAATTATCAGGGATTTCGCATTACACAAAAAAACCTCTTGCCCTGTGTCATTAAGGAGAAATCCGACACCATTCCCCCCGATTTTTCCGGAACCCAGCCCCACAGGTGTTTTATTATTACAAAAAGATAAGCTGCCGTATCCCCGGAACCAGCTCCTTATCTTCAAATAAAAATGCGGTGACTGTTTTTCAGGCTTCACCCAATTATAAGGCAATGATATTGTCTTGAATCAAATATGAATTGTCATCCTGTTGCGGCTACGGCCTCCATCTCTATCAGGCATCCGGGGCAGCCGTAGTAATATTAGAATGATATTGCTATAATTGGCTTTATCCCGGTAAATTGAAGGAGGCTCACATGTTTGATAAGATACTGGTCTGTCTGGACGGTTCCCCTCTGGCCGAACAAATACTGCCCTATGCTGCGGAGCAAGCGCTGCACTTCAACAGCCAGCTCATCCTTTTCAGGGCTCATGCTTACCCGACCTATACCGGCCCGGCTACTCCCGGATTCCCGGCGGTACCCATTACCAACATAAACATGGAAAGCATAATCAAGCACGAAGAAGCGGAATCCGCCGCCTATCTCCAGTCCGTTGCCGATAAGCTAGCTGCCGAAAAGGGGCTACAAGCGGAATCTGTTACCGTCCTGGGTAACGCGGGGCAGGCAATAGTCAACTATGCCAAGGAAAACAGCGTGGAGCTTATCACTATCGCCACGCACGGACGGAGCGGGCTTGGCAGGGCGGTCATGGGCAGTGTAGCCGATCATGTATTGAGAGAGACCCACATACCGGTACTCTTAATAAGACCCAGCAGTACCAGGTAAAAACATCACGAGGAAGAAAATACAGAATTTCCTCATGAAAGAATGATACTGCATGAAGCAGATATGAAGCTACGTCACCGGATACAGGCGCCCTTCTGCCGACCAACCTTGCTCGTAAATCAGGCTTAATGTTAGAATTTAAGCGACTGTGTATTCAGGAGACAAGGTTGATTATAAGGAAAGTGGTAGTTAGCGGGTGGAGGGCCAACTGCTATATTGTCGGCTCGGAAACAGCCGGACAGGGGTTAATCATAGACCCGGGCGATGAAGCGGACGACATACTGGCGGCCGTGAAGCAAACCGGGCTGGATATCAAGGTACTGGTGGCGACTCACGGGCACATGGACCATATCGGGGCTATAGGGCTGCTCAAGAAACGTCTCGGGGCTTCAGTCGCCATTCATAAAAGCGATGCCAGCGCGCTTCAGGGTGACGGGCGTTTTTTCTGGGGCAGGGCTTACGGCCCTCCGCTGTACCAGATCGGAAGAGCGTCGTGTAGGGAAAGAGTGTAGGATAG
>CAZIQW010000071.1:7931-9137 GCA_964541585.1 uncultured Dehalococcoidales bacterium
GGCGATACCATAGACGTTGCCGATCTGCATTTCAAGGTTATCAATACCCCCGGCCATACCTACGGGGGGATTTGTCTGTACGGACATGGAATGGTCTTTACCGGAGATACCCTTTTCCATAACAGCATCGGTTCATCCGGCATCGGGACCGGCACCCGCTCCCAGCTGCTTAACTCAATAATTGACAAATTGATGGTGCTGCCGCCGGAGACAATTATTTATCCCGGTCACGGCTCTCAGACAACAGTCGAGGCAGAAAGGAAAAACAATCCTTATATCAAGCCGGAGCGCTACTGGCGTTGATATTCGCTTAATTTTTGCTCCAGTTCCCGCTGCCGGACTGTCAGAGTAATATCGCCGCGGGTCTTTTCCAATATGCCCCGTACCTGGTCTGTAGTATGCCGGAGACCTCCGGTAATCGCATCCGGGAAATCCATAGTGACCAGGGTAGTATAAATATCATCCATAGCAGAGAGCAGCTCTTCACAGCGGGAAAGGTCTCCGTGGCGCATGCTATCGAGCAAATAGCGCCGGAGTTCGCCCACCGTATCCCCCAAACCGTTCAGGTAAGCCGTATAGTCCACGTTCAAATCATCCGGGTCGGGAAGCGGCTGTCCGGTTACCAGGGCCAGGACGGCATTGGCTTCGGTATACTCTTTCTGGGCATCCCGGACGAAACCGTGAGTGCGCAAATCTTCCCATCCGGTGATTGCCTGTGCCAGAGCCTCCCTGACTTTCCGGCCTTCAATCAGAAGCTGTTTCGCCTGGTCGAATTCATGGCGGTGTATAGCGCGGATGGTGATACTGGCGTAACGTATCAGTTCCCGGCAGAGGGGCAAGACCTTTTCCCTGGCGGCGTCTTTTTTCTCCAAATCCGCCCTTATCCGGTCGGCATAGCTATCCAGGTTCCCGGTTAACTTTCTCATTCTTTTGCCTCAATCAAATCTATTATATCGCGAACGGCACGGGCTGCATCCGGCTCATTTAATACGGCACTGATAACGCAAACGGAGTCGGCCCCAGCCTCCATAACCTCACGGACATTGCGGTGATTAATGCCCCCGACAGCTACCAGAGGCAACTTTACCGACTGTCTAATCCGGTGGAGCCGCTCCAGACCAACTACGCCAGCGTCATCAATGGAAGAAGTCGGATAAAAGATCGGAAGAGCGTCGTGTAGGGAAAGAGTGTAGGATAGGGTGGTGG
>CAZIQW010000072.1:0-8993 GCA_964541585.1 uncultured Dehalococcoidales bacterium
GCAGGCCCTGATGATTCTGGACCTGGATGAGAAATTGCCGGAGGAAGCCAGACAGAAAATACTGGCCATTCCGGATGTTTATACGGCGAAAGCAGCTTCATTCTAAATAATACTATCGTAAGCCATGATGTTAAAAGCCCATGCAGGATAAAACCCTGCATGGGCTGATTCTTTTTATAGCTGTATTAGCTTTCTATTATTTTTTCGGTTCCAGTGTTACGTAATAAGCATCTCCCAGATGCTCGGGATCGAGAAATTCCCTGATTTTCCACTGGTATTCGAACACCTGTGGCTGCGGTCCCGCTGATGCCATCTTCTCCTGTACTTCTTTAGGCTGCGCATATCCATTGTCCTGTCTGGAAATTGCGTACATTCTTTCCATGGCTCCCAAGCCATGTTCTTTGCCGAACTTTGATGTAGCATCAAAGAAATCATGAGTCCCGCTTACCGATTTTGCATCAGCCGAATCAAAATGGGTGAAATTCTCCCAGGCAGTTACACCGCCGCCGCCAATACCTCCCATACCTCCCATCATGCAGTCGCCGCCGGCTGCAGTAATTGCATCATGCTCCTGCTCCCATTTTCGTTTGAATTCTGCAGCCAGTTCCACACGCGGACAGGCATAATCAGGAATACTCATCATTCCAAAAGCCCCTTCATATCCGCCGGCATAAACAAAATTCAGATTCTTTTGAGATAACCTGAGAAGGAAGCGGAGGCTCCAGTTCTTGATGTCAGGTTCTTCCATCATTGAGGCTTTCCAACCCCCGGTCTCAGCCAATATTTTATCCAGGGCTTTTTCCTGCCACTCAATATCCCGCATAGTCATACCCGCCAGAATGATCTGGTAATCACGCATCATTTCTTCGTTCTTCTTACGTATCTCCGGGTCTTTTAACAGGTCCTGAAGATCGGCAAGTGTCCCGTTCGGGTTGGTCAGTATCTTAATCATAGCCCCCTTGAGGTCCCGCCCGAACATTGTATATTGCCTGTGGGCATAATAGCTGCTGATATCGCTATCCCAGATACGGTAGACACCTTCGGCAAAAGCTTCCCAGGAAGGCCAGGCCAGTGTATGACCGACAATATTGGGAGGCAGCACCGATCTATAAGCCGGTATAGTGCCTTCAGTCGGAAAATCCGGAGGTCCTGGCCAGGGGAACAACTTGATGGCACACCGGGTAAATACACCCATGGCTCCCATGCTTCCTGACATGCCCATAATTAATCCCCGGAGTCCCGGTCCCGGACCGTCATCACAAAACCAGCCCAAACCTGAGCCCAGAGAGCCTGACCTCACGATTTCTCCGGTGGGGGTCACCCATTCAAAAGACAGTAAATTTTCCCGGAGAAGACCGCCGTAATAGGCAAACGGTGATGGCCCTCCATTGGAACAGGCGCTGGCAAGGGGTGAACAGCTGGAGCCAGCCCCAATAATGGTAGTATTCAAACCTACTTTCATGGCTTCAGCCTGGAGTGTGGCACCTATCACATATGGCTCGATTACCGCATACTGGTTCTTTACATTAATCTCCAGAATCCGGTTCATGCGCCTCATATCCAGGGTGATTGCGTTATCGTGTGAAATATTGGCCCTTGATGTCCAGAAGGTACTGGCTGCCTTGTATTTTATCTTATACTTGTTGCACAGCTTGATAATGGACTGTACTTCTTCCGTGCTGCCGGGCAGTATAACCGCCAGTCCCCGGGGAGTGAACTCGTTATAAGCCGGACCCATATGATGCTGGGCCTGAGACATGGGTGTTATGTATGTATCCAGTATTGCGGGGTCATCCGAAAGGTTATCCGGGCCAACAATATCTTCAAACGCCTGATATATTTCTCTTGACAATGTCATATCCATACCTCCGTTTTTAAATAGCCTGCTGAACCAGTTCGATAATATCCATGACTTTCATCTTCTGCCCGTTGTTGTTTACTGAATCGGTAAAGTTACGTTCGCACCACGGACACGCGGTTACCAGTGCTTCAGCTCCGGTGGTTTCTGCTTCGGTAATCCTTTCCCCCGCAGTCCAGGCGGAAAATTCAGGATAAGCATCGATACAGCCGCCCCCGGCTCCACAGCACCAGGCATATTCCCGGATTCTTTCCATCTCAACCAGCTTTAAGCCCGGAATGCTCTTCAGAATGTCTCTGGGCGGATCATAGATGCCCCAGGCTCCGTTATACCGGGGTTTCGGGGGATCATAGATTACTACCTGGTTGAGGATTTTCTTTTCCTTTCCGCTCCAGGGTACGTAAGGTTCTCCCTGTCTCCCCAGATGACACGGGTCGTGATAAGTCACGGTCATTGGAACAGTACGGCTGAATTTTATCTTACCCTGCTTGATAAGACGATCAATGAACTCCACGGTATGCAGTACTTCTACTTTGGAACCCAGCTGAGGATACAGACGCTTGAAGGTATAATAACCGTCAGAGCAGGACGTCACTACAGTTTTTACTCCCGCAGTCTTCCACGCCTCGATATTGCTTTCGGCAAATTTTACGAATTCGCCCTGGTATCCCATCTGGTACGCCCTGCCGCCGCAGCAGCTTTCATTTTTGCCCATAATGCCGACATCAATGCCGGCTTGTTTAAACAGGGTAATCGCTGCCCGCGGTATCTTCCTCAGTTCTTCGTCAAAAGAATATCGACAGCCGGCGTGGAATAAAATTTCACCGCTTTCCTGAGTGAGGTCCTTGACATCAAGACCTTCAGCCCAATCCCCGCGCTTTTCTTTGAGCATTCCCAGCATCATGGTGTCTTCCTTCTTCAGGTTATCGATGAAGGGTAAATGCTGCGGTAATAACTGACCATCCATCACGGCTCTGGCTTTTAGTTCTAATATATTCCCCAGAGGATCCAGATTGTAGCGACACATCTTATCGGATATATCGCACAAACCGCAACTAAGGTCTTTGTAAATTACGTCCAGGACTCTATCGGTATATTCGATTTTTCCTTTTAACAGCGAACGGGCGACAGCGAAGCGTCCACGGGCCGAGTAAGCGTTGAAGTGATTGTAGGCGATGGAGGGACAGCCTTCGGCAAATCTCCAGCTTTTTATTTTATCCTGCGGAATCCACTTGCAATATGAACAATAGCTGCATCTCTCTTGATCGGGTCGGTAATCTTCCAGTGCCATTTTCTATACTTCCTCCGTTTCCTTTACTTTGAAGCAAAGCTTCCCCGGATTCATTATTCCGTTAGGGTCGAAAACACCTTTGATGTTTTTCAGTAAGGATGTGTTTCGGATATCCTTATCGAAAGCCAGATTCGCCCAGATTCCATATGGGCGGGTGAAAAACGCCCCTTGATGCGATAAAGCTTCGCTGGATCTAACATAGGCTTCCCGAACACGTCTCTTTCCATCTTCACTGTCCGGATTATAAGGAAGATTGAATTCACAATGACAGTTTACGCCCTGGTGTCGTGGCTGGAAATAAACGCCGATTTCTGAAGCCGGATATCTTGAAGATTCTGATACCGCAAATACCGTATTCACGAATTCAGGAGTCCTATCCAGCGTTGAAATGAAAAAGATTTCCTGGCAGCCGCCCTTATATCCCAGTTTCCAGTACGGCTCTCGTGAAGGATTGAGTATTACTTCCAGTAGTTTCTCTCCCTTGACTCCGGGGATTTCCTTTAGAAATTCAAGGTTATATTCACGGGCAATATCCTGTATATCTTTCTGCTGGTATTCGACCCTTTCTTCAGGTAATTCCGCACGACCGGCTATGGTGACTATGGCAACCCAGGCGGGAAGCTGTTTCATTAAAGCTTTCGATTGCTCCGGGGTTTCACTCATAATATACGCCAGATTGGTGCTGTTCATGATAAACAGCTCATCGGCATATCTGTACTTTAAAATACGGTAAGTAAAATCATGCAGGTCGGCGAGTTCTTTGGCAGGCACGAAAAAGAGCTTGTGAACTGTGGGTAAGACTTCGCATTTTACCGATGCCCAGGTAACGATACCCAGGCTTCCCTGTGCTCCGCCGAGCAATCTGTGAAAATCAGTTTGACCGGGGCCTGTAGCTTCCACCTGTCTTTTTTCCTGAGACCATTGTTTCTCCAGGTCCATCATGTCATTGCCTGCGCCTCCTGACCATAGCCTGTTGCCGTCTCCCCAGATGATTTCGAGAGAACGCAACGGGTCCATTGAAGACCACTGATACCGGCAATTCAGCCTTGGCTCTCTTTCCAAGAGGCTGGACACTACAGACTTGGTAGCTCGTGGAAGAAGGGATGTCGAAAGACGCAGTCCTTCTCTGGCCATGGCCGGCTGGAGTTCACCATAGGTTACTCCCGGCTCAATTATGGCTATCCTGTTTCTGCGGTTAATATTTATAATTTTCTTCATACCGCTGAGGTCTACAATAACCGCTCCCGGCACGCTGGGGATGGTGTCCCCGCGAAAATGCGGAGGCCCGGAACTAACCGGAATAAGAGGTGTCCTGGTTTGATTAGCCCATTCAACAATCTTTTGGACTAATTCAGAATTGCCTGGTTTGACTACGCATAAAGGTTCCATTGCCCGGGTAAAACTCTGGTCTCTGGAATAACTATCAAGAGACTCCGGATCATCTAATACATTTTTTTCACCTAACAAAGCAACTAACCCGGCTTTTCGGTCATCCATAATAATACCCCCTTCTCAATATCAAGCAGCAGTTGGGTCACTAAAATATTTCCGTCTGCCTTTATTGCTTATTCTTTTTGTCTGAGCCTGGATAAAGCTACGTTAACCTGTCCTCGAACTGTCTTACTCTCGTCGCCAATTAATTTCTCAAGGGGTGGTATTGCCCTGCTGTCGCCGATATAACCTAAAGAGGAAACAGCGATTGCCCTTACTGTTTCAGCCTTATCATCCAGAGCTTCTATCAGTGAATCTACGGTCCGCTTGTCCCTGATTAAACCAAGCGAAGAGGCAACAACCGCGCGGAGGCTCTCATCATTGTCCTTTATCAGCTTCATAAAGGGGATTACCGCTTCTTGAGTCCGCAATTCTCCGAGTGCCAGTGCGGCATTACATTTAACATAGTTGTTTTCGCTTTCCAGCGCCTTGAGTAAGGTTGAAACGATATCGGGGCCTCCGATTCTGCCTAATACATTTATTATCAGAGCATGCAGTTCTCTTTTTTCAGAGTCTGCCAGGACTTTATTCAGGGATGGTATTGCCTGTTCGCTTCCGATATCACCCAGGGCTAGAATCACTGCCCGGCATACCACCATATTATCGTCTTCCAGCGTATCAATCAAAGGACCGATTACTTTATCACCCGATAATCTTCCCAGGGCTATGGCGGCGCATCCTCTGAGCCAATCAACCTCATCCTTGTTTTTCAGTATCTCAATTAAAGGCTTGACGGCTTCCTGTTCTCCGGTTTTCCCCAGAGCGATAACCGCGGAAGCCCGGATTTTGATATCCTCATCTTTTAAGCTTTCTAAATAGGTATTTAATTCCATAATTCTTTAATATTTCCAATATTTGATTGGTGATGCTTCCGGATGAACAGTCATCCGGATTTACTTCTGAAGGATATGTTTTGGCCGGTTAACCAGGGACTGGAAAGCCTTATTTAGATGACTATTATATGGGTTATAAAACCTAATGTCAAGTGTTATAACATTAAATCTTGAGATACCGGTGCTGCGAATCCTGACTTACCATTTATAAAATACCATGCCGGCCGGTGATTTGGGATAAAAGTAAGTAGATTTCCGCGGCATCCTGTCTCCTGAATCAGCGATGCTCTTTATTAACTCCGGCTTTACCGGATTCAGGATAAAAACCAGCTGATATTGCTGGTTTTTAACTTTATTGATTGCGTCCAGCCTGTCATAACTGTATTCCAGCGTGTAATCCTCCTGGTCTTTGTCAAAAGCCAGCAGTTTATCCAGTATGACATGGTCTACCAGGCTGACGTCCAGCTTTCCGTACAAATCTCCGTGGAAATCAGGCATATAACGGTTCGCGGCTTCGGCATCACGCAAGGTTAAAATCTGAAGACGGTCGCTTTCCAGGCCATATACTGCCAGACTCACCCTTGGCATATCCGGCTTTATTCCGGTTAGAAGAGAATCTATCTTTTGCCAGATATCCGGAAGGTTAACAGGATACTCCTCAATATCAAAGATTGTCTTCAGTTGGGCTTTTAACCCGGCCAGTAAGATTTTGGGTATGCCTCTGACCAGACGATGAGGTGGAAGAATGACCAGCCCGGGATCGGCAAAATCTACCAGGCTCATCATAACAAAATTGAAGCCTTCTTCTCCTGTAAGCTCCGCAGTTTGCGCTGCTTTTTCTCTCCGGTAGGTCAAAGCACTGTCATAGCGGTGATGTCCGTCGGCAATGTAAATTGGCTGCCTGGCTAATTCCTGTTGGATCTGCTTAATAAATTCCGGCCGGGTAACAGCCCACATCCGGTGGCTTTCACCCCATTTGTCAGTTATTCTGATTTCAGGCTGGTCTTGCTCTTGCACCGACAGTAATGAATTGATAATCTTTGCCGGATCTTCATACATAGCCAGAACCGGGCTGGTATTAGCCTCGCAAGCGTACAGCATGCTCATCCGGTCGCTTTTAGCCCTCGGTATGATATTTTCGTGCGGGCGGACTATTTTTTTATCCCACTCCTCCAGCCTGACCAGGGCAAATATATTTTGTCGACTGTATTGCTTTCCCTGGCAGGTAAACCGGTGCTCATGGATATAAACAGCGGGAGAGGCATCCGTCTGAAGGACCCCCTTGTTTAACCATTCAGCAATATAAGAAGCTGCACGCGTGTAACGGTTGTCCTTGCTGTCATCTTGAGGCATTTCCCGGTTGTACTCAATGCGCACAAAGTTATATTCACCGGCCTGGTATAGTTCATCCTGCTGCCGGGGATTGATTACATCGTACGGAGGGCAAATCACCGATGCCAGGTCAGGTACCAGCTGCTGGTTATAACGCACACCGCGAAAGGGACGTATCTCTGTCATTCTAATTCCATCCTATCTTCAGAACCTGTTTCTCATTTAGTTTACTGGATACTATTTCGTTTGACAATCATTTTGCGATTTAATAAACTTATCTGATATTAACAAGAATTAGCTATGATTAACTGAAATATTGAGACCGGGATTGGATTAATTAATATTTTTTAGATACCGCACCCCAAAATCCAGGAAAGCAGGTTCCGGTACCGGTAATTTGTCTGAGTGGAATTCAAATCCCTGAATTCGAAACTAATTCTAATGCTCCAAATATTAAGGTCCAAATTAAGGTTCAAAACGCTTAGAACTTTAGAATTTTGAATTTGGGTCATTGTTTAGTGTCTAGAGATTCGATATTGGGATTTCCCCGGTTATTGTATCTTGTATCTTGGTTATTGGTTATTGTTTAAGATGTTTTGATGCCTAAAAGTTTTCTAAAACTGGTATAATAATATCGATGTCCGAACCAAGATATTATCAGACTGAAGCTATTATTATTAAAAAGGTTAAGCTGGGTGAAGCGGATAGAATCCTCACTCTTTATACGTTGGAATATGGAAAAATCGAAGCTGTTGCCAAAGGAATCCGCCGGCCGAAGAGTAAGCTGGCAGGTCATCTCGAACTTCTCACATATAGCCAGGTCAGGCTAGCCCGCGGACGCAATCTGGATACGATTATCGGTAGTCAGACTATTGATAGCTTTATGGCTATCAAGAATGATCTCCTTCTCACCTCTTATGGGCTTTACGTCTCTGAACTGGTTCACCAGTTCAGCGCCCTGTATCAGGCCAATTCATCGGTATTCGAGCTATTTCTGGAAACCTTGCGCCGTTTATCCCTGGCAAATAACCCGGAATTAATCCTGCGTTATTTTGAACTTCACCTGCTGGATATGTCGGGTTACCGGCCGCAGCTCCAAGAGTGCGTGTCCTGCCGTGTTGAGCTAAAGCCGGTGGCAAATGCCTTTTGTTCCAGCGCCGGCGGCATTCTCTGTCCTGAATGTAAATACGAGCATCCGGCGAGTTTCTCTATCTCGGTAGATGCTTTGAAAGTACTGAGGCTGTTCCAGAGGAGCGGTTTCGAAGTTGTCAGCCGGTTGAAAATCAGTCCTGAGCTGTCAGGAGAATTGAAAGCGGCTATGGCGAGTTATATCCGCTTTCTGCTCGAAAAAGATGTTAAGTCGGCTGCATGGCTGGATACTCTGCGAGACCAGATGGGACAGGGAGCCATTTCGAAATTTTAAGCTTAATACTTGACCTTTAAACGGCAGTGGATTCAAAGTAAGAAACAGTTATGAATTGAATGTTAAATTTGTTATTCGGAATTTTGCATTTGCGCTGACTGAAGGACTTAATCTGAAGCAGATGAGAAAAATTGTATTGGCTTCAAGTTCTCCCCGCCGGAAGGAATTGCTGGAGAAAATCGGACTGGTATTCACTATAGACCCCAGTGACTATCCCGAAGATGTCCGTTCGGATTCAAAGCCTGAGGAAATAGCTAAAGCTATCTCGCTGGAAAAAGCGTGTTTGGTAGCTCCAAAACACCCGGATGCCATTATAATTGCAGCCGACACCTTCGGTGTTTTCAGAGGAAAAATTATCGGCAAACCGCATACACCGGATGAAGCAAGGGAAATTCTTCAGATGCTGTCCGGCAAATCACATCGGGTTATCACCGGCTTTACCATTATGGATACATCCGGCAATAGAGTGGAAACTCATGCGGTAGAGACCCGGGTTTATTTTAAAACTTTAAGTCCGGAGGAAATCTCCGGCTATGTAACAAGCGGGGAACCACTGGACAAAGCCGGAGCTTATGCCATACAGGGTCTGGGAGCGGTTATCGTGAAGAAGATTTCAGGGGACTATTATAACGTCATGGGGCTTCCTCTGAATTCACTGACTGAAAGCCTGAAAAGTTTTGGAATCCACATTTTGTAACAGAACCAATCACCAGGAAACAAGGTGCAAACAAATAATCAAATATCCGAGGATAAAATTCTAAACTC
>CAZIQW010000073.1:0-8975 GCA_964541585.1 uncultured Dehalococcoidales bacterium
TAAAGGATAGCTTTTTGAAGGTTATTCCAGGCATGCCGGCCTTCTTCAACAGCCGCTACGATGCTGGCGAAATTGTCATCGGTCAGAATCATAGAGGAGGCTTCCTTGCTTACCTCCGTGCCGGTAATCCCCATAGCGATACCGATGTCAGCGGCTCTCAAGGCCGGGGCATCGTTGACGCCATCGCCAGTCATCGCTACGATATGTCCTCTGTTCTGCAACTGGCGGGCAATTCTTAATTTATGCTCCGGCGCCACCCTGGCGTAAACTGAAACGGTGTCCACCTTTTCAAACAGGTCTTGATCACTCATTCCAGACAAGTCTTCACCGGTCAGGGCAATTTCTGACGCTGAGCTGATGATACCCAGCTGTTGAGCGATAGCTTTAGCGGTTTTCGCATGGTCACCGGTTATCATGACAGTTCTTATCCCCGCACTTTTGCATTTACGAATAGCTTCGATTACTTCTTCCCGGGGCGGGTCTATCATGCCCTGCAAACCCAGGAATACCAGCTCACCGGTGTCCCGGCTTTCAATCATGGTTTGAGTTAAAGGTATCTCCTTGCGAGCCACAGCGAGCAATCTCAGTCCTTTTTCGGCCAGTTCTTCTGCTTTTTTCAGTACCGGAGCGGCATCTATTTTTTCTATGCCGTTATCGCATAACTGGTAGCGGCACATCTTTAAAATTACTTCGGGAGAACCTTTGAAGTATAAAAGATTCGACTCACTGTTCTTGTGTAAAGTGGCCATATACATGCGGTCAGATTCAAAAGGAATTTCATCCAATCTTGCCGCTTTTTCGGTTATTCCCGCTTTAGCAGCGGCGACAACCAAAGCTCCTTCGGTAGGGTCACCAATAATTTCATAGCGACCATCTGTGTTGTCCAGGGTAGCGTTGCTGCAAAACAAACCTGCTCTTAAACACTCGGCCAATGTACTGTCATCTTTAACGGTTACAGGTTGTCCATCGAGAGAAAATTTGCCGGAGGGATGATAACCTGCGCCGCTGACAGAGTATTCTTTATCCCCTGAAAATATCTTAACCACCGTCATCTCATTCTTGGTCAGCGTGCCGGTTTTATCGGAACAGATTACCGTCGTGCTCCCGAGCGTTTCAGCTGCCGGCAACAAACGTATTAAGGCTTTTCTCTTAGCCATTGCCGAAGCAGACAAAGCCAGTATTGATGTAACCAGCATGGGCAACATCTCGGGTACGGCGGCCACAATAAGCGCTATCGTTGCCAGGAAGCTATAGGAAAAACTAAAACCTATCAGGTAACCAAGTAATAAATTCAAGGCACCCAGAGTTAAAATTGCAATCATCAGGACTTTTACAAACTGGGCAATCTTACGCTGAAAAGGAGTGGAGACTTTGCGGGTACCTTTGACTAATTTCGCAATCTTACCGAATTCGGTATTTTCCGCGGTACTGGCAACAACGCCCCTGGCAGAGCCGCGGGTAACAAATGTGCCGTTGAAGACCATGTTCAGTTGATCTCCGGGAGACAAGTTGGGCTTATCTATTGGAGTGGTGTTTTTTTCGACCGGGACGGATTCACCGGTGAGAGCAGCTTCATCCACTGCAATCTCTTTAGTGAAGAAAAGCCGCAGGTCCGCGGGGACCCGGTCGCCGCTATTGAGTATTACCACGTCTCCCGGTACCAGTTCCCGAGTCGGAATAATCTTTTGCTCGCCGTCTCTGACCACCAGGCACTCACGGACAATCATATGGCGTAGGGCTTCAAGGGCCGATTCGGTTTTACCCTCCTGGAAGAAACCCAGTATCACATTCAGAACAACCACGCCCAGGATAACTGCGGTATCCGGAAGCATATGCTCGCCGCGCAGGGTCAGGAATCCCGTAATCGCTGCGGCAACGAGCAGGACATATATCATCGGATTGTTGAATTGACGCAATAAACGTTTGAAAGCACTTGGTCTTGCCGTAGGCAATTCGTTAGGCCCGTACTTTTTCAGACGTTCACTTGCTTCGCTCGAAGTAAGCCCTCCGGCATTAGAATCAAGCTTTCTGAAAACTTCCTCTGTTGACATCTGGTACCAGTTTCTATCGTTAATCATGTGATAAACTCTGTATTTCAGTATACAGGAGTCCAGATAAATTAGGAAATTCTGATGTTGAATTTGATTTCAGGACCGGTTACAGGGAGAAAAATAAACAATTTTCATCATCCTGTGAACCCGATTACTTTGAATATCTGCACTTAAAATAGTAGAATAAGTGAATCGGCAAATATAATATGACCAGCTTTGCAGGGTTACTCTATTTTATTTTGGTGGTGTGGAGTGTATAATTGCGGATTATGCGGGGACGATTAGCTGGAAATGCTTTAATATACTTAGCTTCTCCTGTTGTCTTGCTAGCTATACTCTTTATTATCCAGGCAATCTTTTCCCTGAATATATCTTACACTCCATCGGCGCGAGCACTAATCAATACTCTCTTTCTTCCTCTTGGATCATTGCCTATCGCCATCCTGGTCGCCATCGCTGTACTCAAATTTGGCCGTTTATGTTTGGCCTGGATGGGAGCCGGTGTTATCGCTCTGGGGTTATCTATTGTATTAGCCAACTGGATGGGTACGCCAATCAGTCAGGATGCCGGGGTTAAAATCCAAAATCTGGGTGTTCTGGTTGCCGGGTCTTTCCATCTGGCAGGCATGCTTCTGACCTTATCTGATTTGAATTGGTCGGCACCTGATTGGCGAAGGCGAGTGTATTATCTATCTGCTGTCTTCGGCGGATCTGTGGTAATCGTAGTTGTAATCGCTATCCTCAGCAATCTTCAGTTGTTACCGCAGTTTTTTATCCCAGGTCAAGGGGGGACAATTCTCCGTAACATAGTTTTAACTTTCGGGATGATGTTGTTTGCTGGTTCGGCTTTGCTATCACTGTTCATCTACTCTCGCAATCGCGAAGCCTTCCTGTACATTTATGGCCTGGGGCTGGCATTAGTAACTTTAGGCCAGTTTGCTTATCTGAATACCTTTTCCTTTGG
This sequence comes from uncultured Dehalococcoidales bacterium, assembly GCA_964541585.1. Classification (GTDB taxonomy): domain Bacteria; phylum Chloroflexota; class Dehalococcoidia; order Dehalococcoidales; family UBA3254; genus CAZIQW01. Next base: position 3,016 of record CAZIQW010000073.1, read on the forward strand.
GGACGCCATGGCCTGGCTGGGCCGGGTAGGGCAGTGGCTGGGAGCCATCTATTTTCTGATTGCCTCCATCATAGTGCTCAGGCGAACAAGGCTTGAAGCAGAACCCGGACAAGTACTGGAAAGATTTTTCCCCGCTTTTTCCGAAGGCTACAGGCTTCTAATTCAGGCCTCTGCCGATGCCGTAATCGGAGCAGATGGAAAAGATAAAGTAATGATCTGGAATCCGGCGGCTGAGAGAATGTTCGGATACACCAGGCAAGAAGCGATGGGAAGGAACCTGGAAGATATCACAGGTATCCATCTCCCCAGGTTTCCAGTGGATGGGCCGGGCAGCCCGGTTATCCTGGCGCTCCAAGAATTATTACTTATGGGCCGTACTGGAAATCAGTTCTGGGCTGAGATATCCCCGGCACGTAATGAAAGCAAACGAAACTCAGTTACTGCCATTATGGTTAGAGATATCACCCGGCGTAAGAAGGCCGAGGAAGCCCTGGCTAAAGCTAAGGATGAACTGGAGATTAAAGTCCAGGAGCGAACCGAGCAACTCCAGGAGGCTTATGACGAAATCATGCAGTCACAGAAATCTCTTAAAGAAGCCAATCAACAGCTCAAGCAATATGCCAATAAAATAACTCAGGTCCAGGAAGAAGAAAGAAAACGGATTGCCTATGAACTCCATGATGATACCGCCCAATACCTGAGCATCCTCAAGATGCAGATTGGGGCATTAGCTGAGTCAAAGGATATCCAGAACCCTAAAGTGAAAGAAAAGTTAAAGTACCTGGAAGAAGATGCTGACCGGGCCTTTAATGATGTGCGCCGTTACAGCCATGAGCTCAGGCCGACAACACTGGAGCATCAGGGCCTGGCGGCTGCATTGGAGCAAATTGCGGATGATTTTAACAAACTTGGACAATTTTCTATTGAGGTACAGGTAGACGGGGTGGAACCCGAGTTATCCGAAGAAGTTAAGCTGGGATTTTTCCGCATTGCTCAGGAAGCCCTGAATAATTGCCGTAAACATGCTAAAGCCAGTCAAGCCAAAATCGATATTTGTTTTAATCATAAGCTGATGAGGATGATGGTCAGTAATAATGGTGAAGGCTTTAATGTTAAAGAAGCCTTGAAACAGAGTAGTGGCAGAGGCAGCCTGGGTCTAATAAGTATGAGAGAAAGGTCTGACCTCATTGGAGCGAAATTGAACATAGAGTCCCGGCCTGGCCAGGGGACTATTGTCAGGGTAGATATGCCTCTTATAACACCTTAGAATCAGGTTAGACCCATACGCAGCATGACGCAACTTGCCTTCAAATTGTAGCTGCACCAGCCACGTGATAAAATACAGGTTATGAGTACTGCCGAATACGTCCATGGCTATTCAAGCGAAAAATCCCAGTGTCTTTCTGACCAGGCTAATACACTAAACAACGTTTAGTTAAATTACAGGCTTTGGCAGGAGGTAATTCTCTCATCGGACGGGAACTCTATCCCCTGTTGGTTGCCAGTGGATTTGAGGATGTTTTCGTATTCAGACGGGACTTTTTCTTATACTTTTTTCAAAGCTGTTGGGAAAAGGTCTGACTACTTTGGCCATGAATAATTAAAAGTTAAGGAGAACACTATATGAACGGGCCTTCCCCTTCGAACGCACACCCAATGAAAGGCTTTCAGCAGGTGTGCTTCATAAAAAATACCGTTTCCAATCCGCAAATCATTATCGGGGATTATACTTATTATGATGATCCCGCTGACTCGGAAAATTTTGAGCGCAATGTGTTATATCTATACTCATTTATGGGTGATAAGCTGATTATTGGAAAGTTCTGCGCGATTGCAAGGGATGTCAGATTTATAATGAATGGAGCCAATCATATGCTTTCCGGTTTTTCCACGTACCCCTTCAGCCTTTTTGGCAACGGATGGGAGCGGATAACACCTGAAACAGGGGACCTGTCCGATAAAGGCGATACCATTATTGGAAATGATGTCTGGATCGGTTATGACTCGCTAATAATGCCGGGGGTAAAAGTAGGAGACGGAGCCATTATTGCAGCGCGGTCTGTAGTCGTCAATGACATTGCCCCGTATACAATAGTCGGCGGGAATCCGGCTAAACCCATAAAGCAGCGTTTTTCACCGGAAGTAATCAATGGGCTACTAGAGATTAAGTGGTGGGACTGGGACGTGGAAAAAATCTCACGCAACCTGGAATTAATCACCTCGGCAAATCTGGATGCGCTCAGGAATGCCATTTAAAAGCGTAAACCGGAAAATTAATTTGAGGATTTCACCAGCCAACTGGCCGATTTCAGCATATTGCATCGGCGTCGTTCCCCGCTACGAGATGTGCGGCCTGACCTCTTTTTATTCTCGCCGCCATTCTTCAATGACAGGCCTGGCATGAGTGTGTCTGAGAGGCCAGTTCGTGTTCAGATATTCGTCCTGAAGTCTCCCGCTGAAGCTTGCTGCGAAGGCAGGGCTGGGGAGATATTATTAGAAATAGCATATTTGCAACAGATACTTGTTGATAAACGCTAGCCTGTGCATAGAATAGTACCAGCATTTTAAAAATTAGAATCCTGTAGCTTTATCAGCCAGCAAGATACCGTCTTCAGTAAGAAAAGCCAGGACATCGCACTTGAATCGGCGTTTCATGAGCACCATATGTCCGGCATTCTTGTAGAGCACTAGTTTAACACAAGGAATTCCAGACGCTGTCTCACTTACAGGATAGAAGCCATCTTTCTCCCCGCCAATCACCAGAGCAGGCGTCTTTATCTCTGACAGGTGTTCCTTGAAATTAAATCTGTCCTCCGCTTCAAGTTCTGCCAGACCGTCGGACGGGTCGTCCGGAGAACCGAACGCGCCTTTACCCAGCATCCAGAAAAAGACCTTGCATAACGGCCTGATAGGTCCCGAGGTCATCACGCTGGCCATGGCAGCGGCGGCCGGCCTCCATTTCCCCTGGCGGGCAAGCTTGATTATCTTTCGTTGTGCTGCAGCTCCGCCTTCACTTAAGCGATAGCCAGTCGAAGCTAGTACCAGACGGCGGACGAGTTCCGGGTGGTCGACTGCAAATTGCTGGGCAATCGTTCCTCCGGTTGAAATTCCCATTAGGTCGACAGGAGTCTCCATCTCATTCCTAATCATAACCGCATAGTCTTCGGACATGTCACGTATCGAATAACCCGCAGGTAAACCTGGCTTTCGACCGATATTATATACCGTGCAGCGGCTGGCAAAAGGTTGGTACATGTTACCGTTCCAGCGCAGCGTCATGCCAGAAGGCGGCTTGTGGACAAAGTTGAGCCCTTCGAAAATGACCAGGCTCCTGTTGCCACTCCCGATACGGAAATAGGGCAAGCCGTTCCTGGAATATCCGGTGATTACTTCATTTTTCATCTAATCACTCTCGAGTCTTAACAAACTTTTAAAAAGATTCTGATTGGTTTATTCTAGCATAAACGCTTAACAATGAGGATTATTGAGAGAGGAGGTACTATGGCAGGCAAGGATGTACTTGCTCATTACCGGAGCATTGTGCATCATAGTATCTATTGCGGTCATAGTATGGTTGGCTCAATCATTCTCGTGTATCTCTTTGACGTGAATAACCCGGATTTTTTCACCGATGTTTTCTATACGGCCCGGGTGTTAACAGAATGTGCTGAAAAGTAGCACAAAATGGATATAAAATGGAGCCGGGGTATCAACAGGTAGAACCTCTATCACCACTTTCAATGTAGTTGATTAGATTCCATTTTCCCTCCATCAGTCGGCGATTGTCGCTTCCGCCTTGTTCTTCGATTTCTTTAAGAGTGCCAGTGCCGTCACCAACACAAATATAGAGGCCATAATCAGCATGACGCCCAGTTCATCGGATATGGAAAGGTCGCCGTAGAATATCCGGGTAATGCCGGTGCTGAAATAGGTGGCTGGCAGGTAGTCCCCCACGGCGTTATAGAATGAAGGGAGCAGTTCGCGGGGGAACATCATTCCCGATGAAATGAGTTGGATTGGAAATAGCACCAGCGCCGCCAGCCCCGTTCCTATCCGTCCCAGCCAGTTGCCGAACATCTGGAAGAGGGAAAGGAAGGTGAAAAACCCCGCGGCAAGCAGCAGCCAGACGGTGACGAGTTCCTGACTAAAGTCGATGCCGAATCCGGCTGCGAAGGCGATGACTATCCAGGAAACAACCAGGGAATAGACGATATCGATGCCGAGGCTTACGCCGAATATTCTGCTCCGGCTGAAGCGGTCGGCAAGTCGTTCAGCGGCCACTGTACGGGCGATAGTCATAAACACGCTGCCTACGAAAAAAGTGAGGAAGATGAAAAGAGGGAATGAGGTCTTGATGAAACCCTCGGCGTCGTTGACCTTGCGGATGTCCGCGGCCACGGGGAATCCCTTTAGAGAACCGAGGGCCTGTTCCATGGCGCTGCCGATGGGAGCGATGGCCTGGGGTGGCAGCCCGGACTGGCCGATGAAGTCCGCGGCGTTTTCAAGGATGGCGTCCCGCATGGTATAGAATGCATTTTCATTCAACAACCGGTCGATATTAATTGCGGCTGTTTCCATGAGCTGCTTCGTTGTATTAGGCGCAGCCTGGTTGATGTAATAGGATATGCAAGCCTCGCCCTGCTGGAAGCGGTCGGTGAAGTCAGAAGGAATAGCGATTACCATGCTGGCCTCACCGTCGTTCATGGCCTCCAGCGCGGCATCGAGGTTGGCCGGTTGTTTCGTGGTGAACGGCAGTGCCTGGTTCAGTTGTGCCGCTATCTGTTTCCCCATCAGAGGATCCTGGTTCACGATTGATACCGTCATGTTGCCGGTCCTCGTTTCGGCATCGTTCATGGCCGGTATGACGATGGAAAAATAGAGCAGCTGCCAGATTACCGGAATCAGCAGTCCGGCTAAAAATAGCTTGTTTTTGAACAGTGCTTTAATGATACTCATCGTGCTTTCTCCTTCTGTGTCTTTGCTGAAAATACAAACTGACTGAGCGATTAGTCAGTATAGACCAAAAAAATTTTTATCTGTACTCAATACCCTTGATGATGGTATCCAGGAATCCTTCGACATATTCCCTGACGGTCAGGTCGGTCGATTTAAACACGTCCCGGGTGATATGGAACATGATAGTATTGGCCAGTATGCTCCTGGCGGTGACTTCGGAGTTGTGCGGCCTCAGTTCGCCGCTTTCGATGCAGCGGTCGATGTATTTCTGCAGCAGGGCGACGACTTCCCGCAGGAACAGGGACCATGCATCGCTGACTGCGGGATTGAAGGCGACGTCATGCATGATAAGGCGTACCAGCGATTCGCGTCGTTCCAGTGTCTTGATGAAACTGAAAGCAATTTCTTTCATCTCGCTGACCGAGGGCAGATTATCAGACTCGCTCAGGATACGCCGGAACTCCGGCAGGAAAGTGTGGCTTTCGAGGGTGGACATGAACAGCTTTTCCTTGCTGGTGAAGTGATAATAAAGGAGACCCTGAGAGATACCGACAGCTTCGGCGATGTCTTTGATGGACGTTCCGTTAAAACCTTTGGCGGCAAAGATTTCCAGTGCGGTATCCAGTATCTGAAGCCGCCTTTCTTCTGCCTGTATCTTTCTCGAATTGGTTTTATTCTTTTCCGTCATAATAACAAACTGAGCGTTCACTCAGTGTAATAATACAGCGGGCTCTCCCTGTTGTCAACAGGCGTTTTTGTCAATTGTCATCCGGTCGCAGCAGTGAGCCAGCCAGCCGACACTCCCGTGCTTACGTGAAGTCAGTGCCCGGAAACTGAAATCGACATGATTATCGAGCAACCGGTTGCATTATTCTGGAGGTAATAAAGTGGAGTCGAGGTATCAACAGGTAGTACTGGCAAGGATTTCGAGTGAAGTTTTGATTGGGAAATTCGCTTATTTGATAATTTTTATTTCTCATCCCAAATTAAAAGTGTCATTCACG
>CAZIQW010000074.1:0-3809 GCA_964541585.1 uncultured Dehalococcoidales bacterium
GAGATAATGAGCGGTGACTGGAGTTCAGACGTGTGCTCTTCCGATCTGTCTGTCGTTTTCGGCTTCTTTGGGGACACAGACAACACCACCCTTTAAATTAATACTGGCATTATAAAGCATACCTGTATTTTTTACAACAGAGACTAAATCAAATAACGGTAGTCTCCATTAAATCCCATAATAAAAAGAGGCATAATTAGTTAGCCTCTTTTTATTATACTTACTATTCAGTTAATAGTCTATACCGAAAATCAACCCGGAATAAAATTTTGGATTAATAATTGGCAATTACCAGCATGGATGCCGGTTTGCTGCCCCGGTTGATTAACGATCTACCTTCGTTAGGTCCGATATAAAGAGTATCCATCGGCCCCAGGACAAACTCCTCTCCGGACTTATTGGTAACGACAACCTCGCCTTCCAGTATCATATAGACTTTGTCACTGGCAGCATCTTCGCCGCTGTACTCAATTCCACCGGCAGGCAGGAAGTAGGACAGGCCCACCCAGAATTTCTGGATACCAGTCTCATCTTTGCCCTGAAGTCTGAGAGCTTTCATGTCGAAATGCTTAGGCGCGGAATAAGGCTTACAATCGGATAAACTGATTTTTTTCATGTATTCCTCCCATAAATTTTTCTTTTATTTCTTCGGAAGCCGACGATAATCTTTCGATTCATTCGGATACGGGTACTTATCCGGACGAACATTAAACATCTGCCAGAGCTAATGGCAGATGTTTAACGCCTGATTTTCAAATCAGATATTGCAAAATTTTTTAACCGATGGTAGCTCCGCCATCAACATGCATCACCTGTCCGGTATAGAAATTGGATGCATCTGAAGACAGGAAGACAACCGGGCCGATTAAATCTTCGGGCTCACCAAAGCGATTCGCCGGGATACGGGACAGGTTAGCTTTGACCCAATCCGGATTTTGCATCGCCGCTTCGGTAAGTTCAGTGTGGACAACCGGGGGGGCTATGGCATTAACCTGAATATTAAATTTAGCCCACTCCACGGCAATATTTCTGGTCATGGCATCTACAGCCCCCTTGCTGGGACTATAAGCCGCAGCTCCTACGGGAGCACCCAGCGTGCCACGTACCGAGGAAATGTTAATTATCTTCCCGCTGTTCTGCTTAATCATTACCTGTCCGACTTTCTGGCAGCAAAGGAAAGTACCCATAGCATTGAATTCCATAACTTTCTTCCAATCGGCTATCGCAATGCTTTCAGATTGAGCGCGGACAATCATGCCGGCCGCATTCACCAGGATATCGATATGACCGAATTGATTCACCACCTGATCAACCATCGCCTGCACCGAATTTTCGTCAGTCACGTCAGAAGTAATGGCGGCAGACTTTCTACCGAGGGCCTGAATTTCGCTGGCTACCGGCTCCAGTTTACTTAGAGTGCGGCTGGTTACCACCACATCAGCACCATGCTGGGCCAGACCTACGGCCATTGCTTTTCCAAGACCTCCGCCTCCACCGGTGACAATAGCGACCTTTCCCGTTAAATTGAACTTTTCAAACATAATTACTCCTTTTCGGCCTTTAAGCCATATATCAATTTTACTGCGAGCGGTAAAGCGTATGGTAATTCAGTTATGAGTGATTTGTTGGACCCGGCTCAGGAGTAAGAAAAGGTTATCTTCCCCGTTTCAACAACTGACTATTATATCACTGAAAACCGGGCAAAGTCACCTAATATTAACAAATCATTACGATAAGTACAATAGTGCAACCAGGATTTACTTTCCAAATTTGACAGTCCAGGAGCAGGATATTAATATGTAATTACCCGGATTGTTATGTAAGATGAAAAACACCGGCATATCCTCCACAAACCACCGGAGCAAAGCAGGGGTAGGCTCATGCAAACCCGTCGAAGGAGTCCATCGGAACCAATAGAACAATCAAGTAAAGAGCTAATACAGGATCACGAAGTATTTATCAATAACCTGTGTGAAGATGCTCCTTACCCCCTTTTCGTAATCGGTCCGGACACCTCAATCAAATATGTAAATCCCGCTTTTGAAGAGTTAACCGGATATACTTTAAAAGAACTCACCGGATGTAAACCTCCTTATCCGTGGTGGAGCGGCGACAAATCCAAGAGGACTCGAGAACTTAAGACAGTGGTACTCAGCGGCGAGTCCCGGATTGAGCGGCGTAATATCAAGAAAAACGGTGATTTTTTCTGGGTGCAGGTATCCGGCAAACCGGTCTATATCAACGGAGAGCTCAAGTACTTTTTATCAAACTGGGTTGATATCACCAAACGAAAAAAAGCAGAACAGCAGTTATCCAAATTAAACAAAGACTTACGCAACCTTACAGCCCATATGGACTCTATCAGGGAAGAAGAACGGGCCAATATTTCCCGGATGCTCCATGACGAACTGGGGCAGGCCCTGACGGCTCTTAAAATGGATGTGTGCTGGATCCGTAAAGGCCTGGATGGAAATCAGCGGCCTCTAACGGATACCACTGATTCAATGTTAAAATTGATTGACGCAACCATCAAAAAAGTACGATGGATATCCACGGTATTAAGGCCGACATGGCTGGATGACCTGGGATTGGCAGACACTCTTAAGTGGCTGGTTGAAGAATTCCAGGAAATGACGGATATAAAATGCAAAATCTCCATAAGTGAAAATCTCAACCTGGACAAGCAGCTTTCCACCGCAATATACCGCATCTTCCAGGAATCATTGACCAATATTTTTCATCATTCCAAGGCCACTCAGGTCAGTGTACAATTGAGAAACAAAGACAATAAAGCATGCCTGATTGTGAGCGATAACGGGGTGGGTATTTCTCAAAAAAACATGTCCAGTCCCAGGTCTTACGGTATAATGGGCATGCGGGAACGGGCACAGTTTTTGGGCGGAACTTTCGATATTACCAGCACCAAAAATAAAGGTACTACCATCACAGTAATCATTCCCATGTAATAGAAGGAGCGAGATGCTGCGAATACTGATTGCTGACGATCATCCGGTTGTGCGGCAGGGGATTATGCGCATAATTGAGGACACTCCGGATATGAGGGTAACCGGTGAAGCTGAAAACGGTATTGAAGCCGTACGGAAGATAAAGGAAAAAGAATTTGACCTGGTTATTCTGGATATCTCGATGCCGGGCCGGGATGGCCTGGAGAGCATCCGGGAGATGAAGAAATTAAGGCCCAAATTACCCATACTGATTCTAACCATGCACCCTGAAAAATATTATGGACTACGGATGCTGCAGGCCGGGGCTTCCGGATATTTAACCAAGCAAAATGCACCCTTTGAACTGGTTGAAGCCATCCGCAAAGTAACGCAGGGCGGAATGTATATCAGCAATGCTCTGGCAAAAATGCTGGTATCGTCAAAGAAAACCGGTGGAGGCAAGCCGGAGCATGGCGTGTTGTCCGAACGCGAATACCAGATAATGTATATGATAGCCTCCGGGAAAAAGGTCAAAGCCATCGCTGAAGAACTCTGTATCAGCGTCAAAACCATTCATGTCCACCGTCGCCACATCCTGGAAAAGTTAAACATGACAAGCAACGCCGATATCATTCATTACGCCATACAACAGGGACTGATGGAATCATAAGCCCCTGCATTTAATTGACAAAGCTTGCTTTAATGTACAAAATATACTGGAATATTCTTAAAGTAGCAGCAAGCCGAGAGATATTATCTAATAAACAGTAAAGGAGAAAGTAAAATGGCAAAACCTACATATGTTTATACGCCGAAACTCGAGGACTATAAAGAGCAGTTTGCGGGTAAATTTGAGTTTGAGCG
>CAZIQW010000074.1:3819-7588 GCA_964541585.1 uncultured Dehalococcoidales bacterium
GGTGCGCATGCATACCGATGGCAAACCCGTCAAGTGGAGTTATCAGATGCATAATGCACTGGCTGAACTTTACAGCGTAATCGGACATGACCAGGAGAACGAAGTGATAATCTGGACATCCACCGGAGAGGCCTGGATTGCCGACTTTGACGCAGAGGCTTTCGCCGAGATAGAACGCAGTGAAGACGCGAATCTAAAGTTCAACTTAACCTACCATGATTCGGTTAAAATCATGGAGAATTATATCAACGACATCAATGTCCCCGTTATCGGAGCCATCAACGGCCCGGGCCTTCACTGGGAAATGGCCATGATGGCCGATATTACGCTCTGTACTCCTGATTTCAGGGTACGGGACGATCATTTTGGCGATGGCACAGTGCCCGGCGATGGACAGGGATTGATTTTACAGACTATTCTCGGTTTGAAACGCGCCAACTATATGATGTATATGGTGAACAGCATTGATGCCCAGACCTGTCTGGACTGGGGACTGGTAAACGAGGTCCTGCCGAGAGAGAAACTCCTGCCCCGCGCCTGGGAAATTGCCGAGAAAATCATGAAACAGCCCCGCCCCATCCGCCGCATGACCAAACGGATTACCAGCCGGCCATGGAAACGCATGTTCTACCATGATTTTGACGTTCAAATCGCGCATGAATTCTACGGCTTTGCCCTGACCCGAAGTCCTCATCATTTCGATGAGATACAAGGCAAATGGACAGATGCAGAGAGAAATGTAAGTAAAAAATAATGTCATTTTGCAAACAGGACTGCCGGACCGGTCCGGCAGTCCTGTTTGTAACCTTTAACTGATATCCTTACCCTGACAGGCCAAAACCAAAAGTTAAAAGTCAGCGGACCCTTCCTGGAAATTGTATGTAAGTATGGACGTTTTTATCCTCCAGATGCCGTCCTCTTTTATGTATTCATCCTCATAATAACCGTATCCCTGTAGAGATTTTTTATCCGGCATCTCAACCCGGTCGTGTAAAGACCATCAGCCGGTAGCAGTGTTCTAATAAATTATTTCAATATACGGGGTATGTACCAGGTGAGAGGTTTTAACATTTTTCATCGACCGTTTTAAGACCTTTATGATAAATTCCCGACCTTCCATCTCCCCTAAATAGGGACATTCAAAAACCACATCTTCACTATAACAATCTGCCAGGTCATCCCACTGTTTGGTATCCACGCTATTCCAGTATCTGGCTTTCAACCTCTTGATGGCTTCGATATCTTCCAGCACCCGGATTTTCTTCTCAAGGTCTGCCAGCGTGCTCATTATCCGGCCTCCTTTATTTAAGCAAAGCTGTCTTTAGCAAGTAAGATTATACCATTTCCATTAAGGTAGTCCATATCGAGTTAAAATTCCTTTTTCACCATAATTCCTTTATAATCAAAATAATCATGCACTTAATATTTCAGGAGCATCATCTATGACGAAACTTATCACTGGCGGGACCGGATATGTGGGAGCAGAACTGGCTCGTCTCCTGGTAGCGCGGGGAGAAAGTGCCGTCCTCTTGGATATAAATATCAACCGCTACCGGGTGGAGGATATTGAGAAGGATGTCAAAATCATTCAGGGCGATTTAGGCGATTTTCCGGAAGTGCTGAATGCAGTAAAGGACAATCACATTACCGAAATTTACCATTTGGGGTCAATGCTGACATTCGCCTCCGAGGTTAACCCCTGGGCTTCATTCCGGTCCAATGTTATCGGGACTTATAACATCCTGGAGGCCGCCCGGCTGTTTGGCGTAGAGAAAGTCATGTTCACCAGTACTATCGGGACTTTCGGCCTGCAGATGGAAGAAATATGTACCGACTTCAGCATACAGCGTCCGCTGACAATGTACGGCTGCGGGAAGCTGTATGGAGAAGGCCTGGGACGCTATTACCGGGATAAATTCGGATTAGACTTCCGCTCCATCCGCTACGCCCTGATGATCGGGCCCAACGTAAGAACTGCCGGTCACTGGGCACCGGCAATGGTGGAAGACACCATCCTGGGCAAACCCCACGAAAGCATCTATGCCCTTCCCGAATCGACAGCCTCGCTGATATATGTCAAAGATGCCGCCAGAGCAGCGGACATGGTACTGCAGGCGCCGAAAGAGAATATCAAGATGGTCAACTATAACGTCGCCGGCATTCCGGCGGTGGTTACGGCAAAGGATATTGAGGCTGCTCTTACCCGACGTTATCCTGAAACCAGAATAACCTATAATGACGAACAGATGCTTCCCGCACTAAAAACGCACAGCGTGATGAAGGTTTTTGACGACAGTTATGCCAGGAATGAGTGGGGCTGGAAGCCGCAGTATAATACACTGGAATCCATTATTGATGTTTTCGAGAAAGATGTCAGGGAACACCCCCGGCGCTACGGACTGGCATAATTCCCGCATAATACAAAAAACAACACGGAAGGAATCCGGAATACGCAATTTTCTGATGTTGCAATAATCATTTTTCTGATATTTTAGATTCCTGTTTTTGCGTATCATTAACTGTAACTGTCGAATTTATACCCCTGTCAGGAGACCCGATTACAGTTTGTATATCCGTAGATTTGAAGATACTGACGAGCAAAACGTAGATGCCTTGCTGGGGTCACTTAATCTGGGAATTAAGAATAAGTGGCTGATAGGCAAGGAATCTCGAAGCGATACCGGCAAACTAAGTTTTGCATTGAAACATATCACCATCGAGCCCCAAAAAATATATCCCGTACGCCAGTGCGGGTATGCGGAAGCTATTGTTGTTATGAACGGCACCGGGATCATCAAGAATGGGAAAGATGAATTTGAGATTAAACCGGGTGATGTAGCGATAATCAGCCCCGGTGAAATGTATTCCATTAAAAACCCGGGGGAAACCGATCTGAGAACTCTATGCTGTATGGACTTGCTATCTTAGCCAATAAAGTTAATAATAGCATTAAATCCAAATACTTCGTAAGGGAGAAAAAATGAACGCAAACCAGATTAAAAACGTGGTAGTAGTAGGTGCCGGGACCATGGGTGAAGGCATCGCCCAGAATTTTGCCGAAGCCGGTCTGTCAGTGAAAATAATTGCCAGACGACAGGAGTCGCTGGACAGCGCTATGCAGGTAATAGATGCCAACCTGCACGTATTTAAAGAGTACAAACTACTGAACGAAGAAATCGACCAGATTAAATCGCGGATAACTCCCGTGCGAGCCCAATTCCTGGATGAGGCCATGAAGAATTGCGATTACGTGGTAGAAACCATACCCGAGGTAATGGAAACTAAAAAAGAAACTCGGGCCCCGCTCGAGGCCATTAATTCCGATGTGATTATTGCCAGCAACACTGGCAGTTTTACCATAACCGAATTATCCCAGGGAATGAAGAATCCGGGAAGACTGGTAGGTGTTCACTATTTTAACCCGGCTCACATTATCCCGGTCGTCGAAGTGCATCGCGGTGAAAACACTACTGAGGAAACAGTGGATATTACCCGGAGCTTCTACCAGAGTATCGGCAAGAAACCGGTCATGGTTCGAAAAATCGTACCCGGTTTTATTGTAAACCGTCTGACCGGGGCTTTTATGCGTGAAATATATTATTTGCTCGACAACGGGGTTGTGACCCCGGAAGACCTGGATATGGCAGTAAAAGGCAGTGTTGGATTCCGCTGGGCTTGCCTGGGACCCATGGAAATTGAAGACATGATTGGACTGGATATTTCTTCCCGTGTCTCTCCGCGCATATTCCCTCTGTTAAGCAAAGCCGAC
>CAZIQW010000074.1:7598-8950 GCA_964541585.1 uncultured Dehalococcoidales bacterium
AGATTAATGAGCGGTGACTGGAGTTCAGACGTGTCTTCCGATCTAGCCGACGGGCCGTCAACAGACCTGGTCGACAAAGTAAACAAAGGGGAGTTAGGCATTAAATCCGGAAAGGGCTGGTATGATTATGCCGGTCAACCCAAAACCGAAGTACTGGACGAGAAAAATAAAAAACTGCTCCAGCAGTTGGCCTTATATAAATCCAGAGAGCAAAAATGAACGTAAAAGTTTGCCAAGATAATCGTGAATATGCAATAATAATATAAGATCCGCAAACTGATTATTTACCTGATCCAGGTATAATCGTGCCTGTATTGGAATATTCTCTATAAGCCTGGATAAGCCTGACGATTTTACATGACAATTTTTACCACCTGCATAATAATAACAAAGGGTACAGGGGCGGCACCAGAGGTCGCTCCTGCGGGATTAACACCCCAATCAAGCGGATTAACTTTCTCCAGGTATAAGTGATTTTTAATAAATGGATATTGATAAAAGGGGGTATTAATGGCAGAGCAAGTTTTAACGCAATGCACTATCGCTGGCCCGGTCAAGGTGACGGTCAGGGACGGCAAAATAATCAAGATGCGGCCGTTCGTGCTGGACGAGACAGACCAGGGCGGCTGGACTATCGAAGCCAGGGGCAGAAAGTTCACCGACCCACGAAAAATTCCGCTCGGCCCCTGTGTGGTGGCCGAAAGGATGCGGGTTTACTCCGAGAACCGGATCAAGTATCCGCTGAAGAGGAAGAACTTCAATCCCAATGGAGACAGGCATCCCGAGCTAAGGGGAAAAGACGAATATGTACGCATCTCCTGGGACGAAGCCCTGGATTTAGTAGCCGGTGAAATCACCAGAATCAGAGAGACTTACGGGCCGGCCGCCATTACGGCGATGGCCTCCTCCCATCATAACTGGGGACTGCTCTTCTACAAAATGGGACCGTACTGCCGATTCTATAACTTACTGGGCTATACGGAGCTTCTAGACAACCCGGACAGCTGGGAAGGCTGGCACTGGGGAGCAGTGCATGCCTGGGGCTATTACTGGAAACTGGGCCACTGCGACAACTTCGATATGCTGGCAGATGCCCTCAAAAACACCGAACAGATTATTATGTGGTCAGTTGACCCCAATGGTACCAGTGCTGTCGGTTACAACGGGCAGGATAATGTTATCTGGCGTCAATGGCTCAGGGAGCTGGGAATTAAATCTATATTTATCGATCCTTATTGCAACACTACTGCCGTAGTGATGGCTGATAAATGGATTGCTCCTCGACCCGGCACCGACGCAGCCATGAGATCGGAAGAGCACACGTCTGAACTCCAGTCACGAGATTCCATCGC
>CAZIQW010000075.1:0-8946 GCA_964541585.1 uncultured Dehalococcoidales bacterium
CATAAACTCTCTTTATCCCACATGCTGTTCACCCTTTCGTAATTAACATCACTCGAAGGACAAAGCCATGCTTATTAGTTTAACCGGGCTTTTCCATTAGCTTAAATTAATGATGTAAAGTACCATTATTTATCATGATACAATATCTTCAAGAATTTATTTGATTTTATTCTAATAAACAGGTTTACGGAGAGTAATAGCACGGGATACTGCGGCGTTGTTATCCGTCTGCTGAATGGATTTGATAAGCTCTTTTGATAATTGCTGGACTATTTTAGCGCCGCCTTCAAATTATTAACACAGTTCTCGAATCCCTGTCAATGTCTAAACCGACATGCTTTTGGTGTTATTTTTGCCTTGAGCGGCTATTGCAATCCGGGCCATTCTACTTTACAATAACATTTCAATAGAATGCTTCTCCAATTTTTAATATAAGAGGTATTAATATGGTAATATCGAAATTTGACCCGACGACTTATCCTGCCTCAATAGCTTATTTTTCTATGGAAGTCGGAATCCTCTCAGATATGCCGACTTATAGCGGCGGTCTGGGAGTGCTGGCTGGTGATACGCTCCGCGCCGCTGCCGATGCAGGTTTGCCTATGGTGGGGCTCACCCTCCTCAATCGAAAAGGCTATTTCCGCCAGCATCTGGACTCTAAAGGAAACCAGACTGAAAGTCCTTTCATCTGGGACCCTCCCAAGTTTCTGGAACCCCTGGAGAAACGAACGTCCGTTAGTATTGAAGGACGTGCTGTTGCAATACGTCCCTGGCGCTATCTGATTACAGGGTCATTCGGGCATCGTGTTCCCGTCTATTTTTTGGATACGGCATTACCGGAGAACAGCCCGTGGGACCAGACTCTTACCGATTATCTCTACGGTGGTGATAGCTATTATCGCTTGTGCCAGGAAATTATCCTGGGTATGGGGGGCATTGCAGTCCTCCGGGCGATAGGCTATGACAGGGTGAAAGCATATCATATGAACGAAGGTCATTCAGCTCTGCTTGCACTGTCTCTCCTTGAAGAACAAATGAACAAACAGCATGCCTGCTCAATTACTCGTTCTTGTGCTGAGGAAGTAAGGGAGCTCTGTGTCTTTACCACTCACACCCCGGTGCCTGCGGCAACGGATCAGTTCCCTATGGACATGGTCCGTAGAATACTCGGCGAAGAACATACCGGTAATCTAATATCAGCAGATTGTTTAAAAGACAATACACTCAATATGACCTATCTGGGGCTGTGTTATTCACGTTATGTCAACGGGGTTTCCATGCGGCATGAAAGCATATCCCAGACTATGTTTCCAAATTATCCGATAGACTCCATTACCAACGGTGTACATGCTCCTACCTGGACTTCGGCGCCCTTCAGTCAGCTTTATGACCATCATATTCCCGAATGGCGCCGGGACAACCTCTATCTTCGCTATATAACCGGCGTCCCGGAAGAGGAGATACTTTTCGCTCATAACATGGCTAAACGGGAATTACTGGCAGAAATAGAAAGGCGCACCGGTCAGCGCCTGGATAAATCTGCGATGACTATCGGCTTTGCTCGTCGTTCTACGGGTTACAAACGGGCTAACTTTCTTTTTACTGATACCAATCGGTTGCTCCAGATTGTAAACAATGCCGGACCTTTACAGATTATCTATGGAGGGAAAGCCCATCCTCGAGATGAGAGCGGTAAAGATATAATACGGAGTATTTTTAAAGCTGCTGAGGAACTGAAAGATGCCGTCCGGGTTGTCTATCTCGAAGAGTATAATATGGAACTGGCAAAATATATGTGCTCCGGCGTTGATTTATGGCTGAATACTCCCAAAAAACCTGAAGAAGCTTCCGGGACAAGCGGTATGAAAGCAGCTCTTAACGGCGTGCCCAGTTTGAGTATTCTGGATGGATGGTGGGTTGAGGGGCATGTAGAAGGCGTCACCGGCTGGGCTATTGATGAGGAGTGGAGACAGGAGAGCAATCCGGCTGAGGAGATTAGCTCTTTATATAATAAGCTGGAACAAGTGATATTGCCTCTGTTTTACGGCAGGCCGTTAGCTTATGCCTGGGTAATGCGCAATGCTATTGCACTGAACGGTTCTTATTATAACGCCCAGCGTATGCTGTTCCAGTATATTAACAATGCCTATTTCCCTAACGGTAATTTTCAAGGTCAGAATACTCGAAGTCCGGCTCCTGAAGCCGGGAAGAGTTAGTATAATAGAAATATGCAGGCTTCTTTAGACCGGTTACATCTTCTGGCTGAACTTTACGGCATCAAGACAGCTTATCTTGATATGAACGAACGTTTAAGGCCGGCTTCAACTGATTCCCTCCTGGCTGTGCTTAAAGCCATGGGGGCGCCAGTTTCTACTCTTCAGGATGTCCCTTCTGCACTGCGGGAAAAAAGGCTTCAACTCTGGCAAAGGCCGCTGGAGCCAGTTACAGTCTTCAGAAATAGCGGTATATTGACCATAGACCTGCGCCTTCTGGCCGGTTCCGCGGACATTCCAATGACGGCTGCACTCCTGATGGAAAACGGAGAAACGAAAACTCTATACTGGCGGGGCGAGGATGCTTCCATTATCAAGTCATGCAATGTGGAAGGTAGAAAATATGTAACCCTGCGCCTTTATTTGCCGGAGCAATTACCCCCCGGATACCATACTTTAAAGATGGACTTGAAGGGGCAAATTGCCGAGTCGCTGATAATATCTGCTCCTTCCAGAGCTTACAGTCCAACTGAAACCAGCGAAAAAATATGGGGAGTTTTCCTCCCCCTGTATGCCCTGTACAGCCGGGGAAGCTGGGGGGCTGGTGATTTTTCCGATATGGAAACCCTGATGATGTGGATCTCCGAAATGGGCGGGCAGATGTTAGCTACCCTGCCGCTGCTGGCCTCTTTTTTCGATGTTAAATTTGGATCGACTCCTTATGTGCCGGCCAGCCGTTTGTTCTGGAACGAGTTTTACCTGGATTTGGAACGGATTCCCGAATTTCATGAGAGTTCTGCTGCACAATCTCTGTTCCATTCCGATAGTTTCCAAAAAGAAATATCAGCCCTTCGTAATGCAACCACTGTTGATTATCAATGCCAGTTGTCTTTAAAACGGAAAATCATGGAAGAGCTGGCGGAATATCTTTATAACGAAAAACCGGAGCGGTTCTCTGATTTGCAGCGTTATATTGAATCGGATAACCGGATAGAAGATTATGCTCGCTTCAGGGCTGCCGGCGAACAGCACGGTATTTGCTGGCGTGACTGGCCGAAGAGGATGCAGGACGGCGAGCTAAGAGAAGGCGATTACTCTGAAACGATTAAACGTTATCATCTTTATGCTCAATGGCTGGCTCAGGAACAAATCCGGGACCTTTCCGGGAAGGCACGAAAGAATAATCTTTTTCTGTATATGGATTTACCGGTGGGTGTCCATCCCTGTAGCTATGATGTCTGGCGGGAGCGTGACTCCTTTGTAACCGGAGTTAACGGCGGAGCACCTCCCGATCCGGTTTTCACCAGCGGACAAAGCTGGAATTTCCCGCCCCTTCATCCCGAAAACATGCGGAACAACGGTTATCGCTATATTATTGATTGTCTGCAATGTCAGCTTAAACACGCAGGTATGCTGCGTATCGACCATATGATGAATTTTCATCGCCTGTTCTGGATTCCGCAGGGTATGGAGAACAGGGAAGGAGTGTATGTAGGATACCGGGCGGACGAACTGTATGCTATACTGACACTGGAATCTTATCGTCACCGGTCTGTTGTTATCGGTGAGGACCTGGGTATGGTCCCGCCGGAGGTTAGACCGGCAATGGCATCCCATGGAATTTATCGAATGTTTGTGGGACAGTATGAACTCATTGCTGAAAATGCCCTGGGAAAGATACCCGCTCATGCCGTAGCCAGCCTGAATACCCACGACATGTATCCTTTCGCTGCCTTCTGGGAGGAGAAAGATATTGCGGAACGCCAAAAAATTAAACTGGTTGATAAGGGAGAGGCTCAGAAAGAAGCAAAGCAACGCCGGCAGATGAAAAGCGCACTTCTGAAAATGTACCAGGAAAAAGGTGGGCGAAAAGATATTTCTCCGGATACCGGGGCTGTCTTGAGAACTATCCTGAATTTCCTGGCAAACAGTCCGGCTTATGCGGTTTTGATAAATCTGGAGGACCTGTGGCTGGAAATCCAACCCCAAAACGTTCCCGGGACTCAAAGTGATTATAACTGGAGCCGCAAAGCCCGTTATAGTTTTGAGGAATTCAGCAGCTTGAGAGAGGTGGTAGATGTGTTGAGGGAAATCGAAATGGCCAGGAAAGGAGCACAGGTACAGCCATGACAGCTAAAGAGACCGGGATTACAGCATCAAGGAAAGGTAATCCTGTCCGCTATGATATCAGTCTGCTCAGCAAGGATGACCTGTATCTTTTCAATGAAGGCAGACACTACCGCCTGTATCAGAAACTGGGTTCGCATCTTATTAAAGCGGGAGGAGTGGAGGGGACTTATTTTGCGGTATGGGCGCCCAATGCGGAGCAGGTTAGCGTCATCGGTGACTTTAACGGATGGGATAAGCAGAGTCATTTTCTCAAATCGCGTGAACAGTCCGGTATCTGGGAAGGGTTTATTCCCGGGATTGGTAAGGGCTTTTTATACAAATATCACATTGTTTCCCGCTATAACAATTACCGGGTGGACAAAGCCGATCCCTTGGCTTTTCACGATGAAAATTCGCCCGGTACCGCTTCTATCGTATGGGACCTGGAATATGACTGGACTGACCAGGAATGGATGTCCCGGAGGCGAAACGCAAACTCGTTGAATTCCCCTCTGTCTATCTATGAGGTGCACCTGGGTTCCTGGATGTGCGTCCCTGAAGAGAATAATCGCTCGCTCAACTATAGAGAGTTAGCGCCAAAGCTGACGGAATACGTGATAAAAATCGGTTTTACACACGTGGAATTTTTGCCTATCATGGAACACCCTTTCAGGGGTTCCTGGGGTTATCAGGTTACCGGATATTTTGCGCCCACCAGCCGCTATGGTACACCCCAGGATTTCATGTATCTCGTGGATTTTCTGCACCGTTACGGTATCGGTGTCATCCTGGACTGGGTGCCGTCCCATTTTCCCACTGATGAACACGGCCTGGGTTATTTTGACGGTACTCATTTATATGAGCATTCTGACCCCCGCTCCGGTTTTCACCCGGACTGGGATAGTTTTATTTATAACTACGGCAGAAACGAAGTACGGGCATTTCTCATCAGCAGCGCTCTTTACTGGCTGGATAAATATCACACCGACGGCTTAAGGGTAGATGGAGTCGCCTCCATGCTGTACCTGGATTATTCCCGAAAAGAGGGAGAATGGATACCGAATAAATACGGAGGACGGGAGAACCTGGAGGCGCTGGCTTTCTTGAAAAGTCTCAATGAACAGGTATATAAAAATTTCCCGGATGTGCAAACAATCGCTGAAGAATCAACAGCCTGGCCTCTGGTTTCCAAACCGACCTATCTTGGAGGACTGGGCTTTGGCATGAAATGGGATATGGGATGGATGCACGATACTCTTAACTATATGTCAAAAGACCCTGTTTTTAGGAAATATTATCATAACGAAATGACTTTTCGCAGTCTCTATTCTTTTACTGAAAATTTTATTTTGCCGTTATCTCATGATGAGGTAGTTCATGGCAAAGGTTCACTTCTTTCCAAAATGCCGGGTTACGACGAACACAAGTTTGCCAATATAAGACTTCTTTTCGGCTATATGTATGCTCAACCGGGGAAAAAGCTGCTCTTTATGGGTGGTGAGTTCGGACAATGGCGGGAATGGAATCACGACGGCAGCCTGGACTGGCACCTTTTGGATTATTTACCCCATAGCGGAATTCAAAAATGGGTCCAGGATTTAAACCAGCTATACAGGGCTGAAAAAGCCCTCTATGAGCTGGACTTTGACCATGCGGGATTCCGGTGGATTGATGCAAATGACGTTGAGCAGAGCACACTTAGCTTTCTTCGGAAAGGTCGGTCCGCCGATAATGTAATACTGGCGGTATTTAACTTTACACCGGTACCCCATCTGAATTACCGTCTGGGTGTTCCCCACGGAGGGGAATGGATTGAGATTTTAAATAGCGATGCAATAGACTATGGCGGTAGCGGGTATGGTAACAAAGGCCTGGTAATAGCCGAACCAAAGCCTTTTCACGGGCAGCGCTTTTCTTTGAATCTGGTTTTGCCTCCCCTTGGAGCGGTATTTTTTAAACATAAGTGATTTCGCAGTGAAGCCAGGTTTCCGCTAGCCAATTTTGTCGCCAGGCGTTATTATTAATAAAGTAACAACGATGCTGCCGGAGGATTGACAATCACTCATATGGATTCAGAAATTAACAACCTGTATACCCTGGGTATAGATATCGGTGGAACCAAAATTGACACTGCTTTAGTCGATGGCTCGGGAAATATCATCACCTCTCACTACCGTTTGACCGATCAGGCCGGAGGCCCGGAAAAGGCTATTGACGATATTATCGAATCGGTCAATATCTGCCTTGGAGAATCAGGGAAGAAAGCTTCAGCTATAGGAATAGGCGTCGCCGGGCAGATTGATAACAACAGGGGGATAGTGCTCAGCTCACCTAATTTGCCGGACTGGAATGATGTACCCCTGTGTTCCAGATTGGAGAATGCTTTGAACCTGCCTGCAAGAATCAATAATGATGTGCGTGTCATTACTCTGGGAGAATGGCAGCACGGCGCCGGAAAAGGTGTAGATGATCTGGTTTGCATTTTCGTGGGGACCGGAGTCGGCGGGGGAGTAGTCAGTAAGGGCCACTTACTCGAGGGATGCAATAATACAGCGGGGGAACTGGGGCACCTGACGATTGTGGCGGGAGGTCGAAAATGCCATTGCCCTAATGAGGGTTGTTTGGAAGCTTACACCGGCGGGTGGGCTATTGCCGAAAGAGCGCAGGATGCCGTTCAGGCCAATCCTTCTGCCGGACAAACAATGATTTCCATGGCGGGTGATATTCCCAGTATATCCTCAATCACTGTCTCTCAGGCTTTCTACAATCAGGACCCACTGGCCATGAGGATGGTCAAAGATACATCAAGATATCTGGCTGCCGGGCTGGTCAGTATCGTAAACGCCTTTAATCCCTGTCTGATTATACTGGGGGGAGGGGTTATCCGGGGATTGCCGGAACTGGTCGCCATGGCAGAAAAGCGCGTGCGTGTTATGGCATTGCAGGCACCGGTAAAAAACCTGCGGATAACTACAGCCGCCCTGGGAAACAAAGCCGGAGTTATCGGCGCTGCTGTTCTGGCGAGAGGTATATTGTGACGAAATTCCAAATTCAAATTATTGAGGCAAAAATTAAATTGTTAACTTATAAAGTGCGGATTTGGATCTAATGTATTAGAGTTTACGGAGGAAATAGTGAATTCGATTCAGACATTGCAGGAATACGGTCAGTCTATCTGGTTGGATTATATCAGTCGCGGTCTTCTAACCAGCGGGGAACTGAAGCGTCTGATAGATAAGGGTGTCAGAGGCGTTACCAGCAATCCCAGCATTTTTCAAAAGTCTATATGCGAAACCGGTGATTATGATAAAGCCATACAGGACATCAGGGAGTCCCAACCGGATATTGATATTCCCACCCTGTATGAAAAACTGGCTGTCAACGACATTCAGGCGGCAGCAGACATCCTGAACCCCATTTACAATTCTACCGGAGGTAATGATGGTTTTGTTAGCCTTGAAGTATCTCCTTACCTGTCAGCTTCAACTGCTGACACGATAGGCGAAGCAGAGCGTTTGTGGAAACTGGTGGGACGTCCCAATCTCATGATTAAAGTGCCTGCCACTCCTGAAGGTATTCCGGCTATTGAAAAACTGATAGCCGGGGGAATCAATGTGAATGCTACCCTGATATTTGCCTTATCGCAATACGAAGAAGTAGCCTCAGCTTATATCCGGGGACTGGAGAAGAATCCGAATCCGCACAGTATCGCCTCGGTAGCCTCCTTCTTTGTCAGCCGTATTGATACCGCTGTAGATAAGCTCCTGGAAAAAGACGGGACTCCCGAAGCCTTGGCTTTGAGAGGTAAGTCGGCAGTTGCCAGCGCCCGGATGGTTTATCATCGTTTTAACAAGATGTTCCAGGGAAAGTCTTTTGAAGAACAAAAAGCTCGCGGCGGTAAGGTTCAGAAACTGGTTTGGGGCAGTACGGGAACCAAAAATCCCCGGTATTCCGATGTTATTTATGTCGAGGAGATAATCGGGCCGAATACCATTAATACCATACCGATGTCAACGCTAATGGCCTTTCTGGAACACGGGCGTGCTCGTCTCTCGCTTCTCGAAGATATAGATGAGGCGGAAAAGATACTGGAAAGCCTGGGTCGTTTTAATATATCCCTGGATACTGTCACCGGGAAATTACTCGAAGATGGTGTGCAGGCTTTCATCCAGGCTTACGACCATCTGCTGGTAAGCCTGAGAACCAGGTCCTAATCTTCTTCCTCTTCTGCATAGGAACCAAGCATAAATTTCAGGTCGTCTTCTAAGGCTGCAAGCTTCTCTTTCGGGAATAGTTCATCGTTGGACTCCAGTATCAGCCTGGTTTCATCCCGGTCTATGCCGATAATATGTGCCCGGAGAGCTTCCTTATTCTGCACCTGGAAAGTCATGGTTCCCCGGTAGACAAATGTCGAGGTATCTCTCGGCATCGAGTATGTTTCCAGTTTGTTCTGGTTCAATGTCAGTCCCTGCCTTAACACAAACTCCTTGATTTCATCGTAGAGTAATACAGGGTTGATGTTTTTATACGTTTCTCGGATTTGCATCAGATGCCTCGCCTTTTAAGTACTGGTGATTAAAAGATAACACATTATTGCGTTACACACAATATTACCCATGAATTT
>CAZIQW010000076.1:0-8930 GCA_964541585.1 uncultured Dehalococcoidales bacterium
CTGCAGAAATAGCCATAATGTGGTTTTTATATCTGTTAATTATCCCTGTATTTTTGCTATTTACCCGGAGGTGGTCGCCCAATAATCAAAAAATGAAAGAAGTAAATCCGGAAAAGAGCAGGGCGGGGAATTTTTACAGCTCCACTCTAAGAGACAAATCGGATTACATAAGAGTAAATTATAATGAATAGGGGTGACCGTAAAGCCACCCCTGATTTATCTCTATAGATAGGAATATCTCTGTTTGACGATATTCCAGTTGACAATGTTCCAGAAGGCATCTACGAATTTCGGCCTCTCATTTTTATAGTCCAGGTAATAGGCATGTTCCCACACGTCCAGTACGAGAATAGCCGATTGGCAGCCGGGAGGGAAATTAACATTATGCTTTTCTATTTGCATTATCATTAACCGGTTGCTTTTATAGCAGTAGGTTAAGGCAGCCCAGCCAGAGCCTTCACAGCTTACAGCAGCCTGAGCGAACTCTTTCTTAAAACGAGCAAAGCTGCCGAAACTGTCCTTTAGGGCGTCACCCAGGACGTCAGACGGCTCTCCTCCTCCCCCCTTCCCAGCAGGGGCCAGATTCTCCCAGAAGAGGTTATGCAATTGAACCCCCCCGACATTAAAGGAAAGTTCTTTAGTGATAGCTTTCATATCCAGGTCGGCATTCTCTTTCCGGGCTTTGTCCAGCTTTTCCAGAATGTTATTAGCCGCAGTCACATAGGACTGATGATGCTTTTGATAATGAACCTTGAGCTGTTCCTCGGAGATATGGGGCGCCAGGTCTGACAGGCCGTATGGAAGCTCAGGTAAGTAATACATGCCGGGTTTGGTCGGCGACTTAACCGGGGTCTTGGTGGTGGATCTGGTATGGGTAGTCATTTTATACCTCCTTAATCAAATTGAATGTCAGGTACTGAAACTCAGTTCTTTTTGATTGGCTGCGGATGTTATCAAGCTTCCCGGGCGCCAGTTTTTCAGTGGAGCAGCCGGTAGTTTGCCTGATTGGGGTAGAGCGCATACCTGGTGAGCCGCATCCCAGTGTCGAACAACCTTACCTTTATCTAAACGGAAAATATCGATACCGGTAATGGTCATTCTCTCATTCGTAGGTGCCATTCCCATGAATATTCCCTTTTGGGTACCGGAAATGGTATAACGGACCATTACCTTATCCTCTTTAGATACAAGATTATCAATATATAGCTCATAATCGGGGAATGCTGCACTCACCGCGGAAAAGAAATGATTAAAAGCCTTTAAGCTGGAAGGCTTAGCGGACACCGTATATGGTGTAAAGCTGTGAGCGGAAGATTTATCAATCATTTCATCATATTTCCGGTTAGTGGCTTTTAAATACAACTGATAAACGATTTCCCTGTGTTGTTCCATAGTCATTTTGACCTCCCCTTTATTATTATATGAAATGCAGCCTGGAAGGGTGCCGGATGACCTGGTTATACAGGCTGCATATCAGGTTCAAGCATTATTTTACGTGAGACAGGAAGAGGGAATTTGGGAGAAGGCTTCTCTGCCGGTGCAACAATTCTTTTGGATACAGTAATAAGCTCCTGAATTCCGGCCTGATATTCCAGCCTCTGGACCAGGTTTTCAATAATCTGTTCCCAGGTGAAGCGTGCTGCCGTGTGTCTGGCGGCTTTTCTGATTTTCTCTTCTTCCTCCGGGTGGCTGGACAGATAGACAACGTATGACTCGATTTCCTTGGGGGCCGAGGTTTCCAGGACGATTGAATTATGGAAAGAGATGGCGTAATCCTCTCCTGTGCTTCCGGTAAAGGCAATACCGCCGGCTGCCATAGTCTCCAGCCCTACCAGGCCGAAAGGTTCCCTCCCGCTGTTTGCCAGTACCGCATTTGAAGCATGGTATAACAGCCTCAAGAAATCCTGAGGGCAATGGAATCTGAGATTCAAAAAGTCAGCCCTCTGGCTACTGGCGGATACAGTATTCAGATAATCTTCCAGGTTATTACATTGAGCCGAAATATCCCTGACAACCAGACCCAGAGAACGGGCATTATACAAGACCTCATCTCCGTAGCCTTCGATACCCCCCCGAGCTACCAGTTTGGTCTTATACCCCCTGGCTTTGAGCCTGGCAGCAGCCTCTACGGCCATGTTCCACCGCTTATCCGGGTCCCAACGGGCTATTTTGGTTAAAACCAGGTCCGAGGATAGTTCTTTTCTGAGGTTGGCTGATAGTCCTGACTCAATACGGTTAAGAAGGGATTTCGGGATGCCATTCGGTATGACCACCGGATTAAGACCCGTTCTCCACATGGCGTGCTTCATGAAACGGCTGACGGTAGTAATAGTACAGGCTTTATCCAGCTGCTTGAAGTTTACGCGTTCAAAACCAAAGGTATTATTGGCATTCCAGAACAGGATAACTCTGTCTCTGAGGTTATGTTTGTGCAAGAGGCTGTTAATCTTACAGGTTACTTCAGCGGTATGCCATTCCTCGGCCAGGATTACCACTATCTTCTCGTCTTTGAGCGCGGGTTTAAGAATATGCTCCAGAAGATAAGGAGGAAGGGATTCGGTGTAGTCCCGTAATTTTTCATTCTCACCCTGATAGACACCGGCGGGATGATAGGCGCTAATCCACTGACACCAGCGGTGGAGGATAAGGTTGCCTCCCATGGATACCTCTTCGCCTTTCAGTCCAGGGTCGCCGACGAAGAAGAGATGGGTGGGAAATCCTTCTCTGGCCAGAGTCTGGGACAAATTGGTAACTCTTACTCCCAACCCACCGGCCAGAGAATAGCTGTCGGGCCCCTCAAAAGAAAGAATCACGAAGACGGTATTATCCGCCGCAATATTGTTTTTCGTCATTATACACCCCCGCATATAATATTCAAAATTTTAACCTGGCAATGGTACGCTGCTGTTCATCACTAATTATATTTTATACTCACTTGCCGGAGTCCGGTCTCCTTTTCCTCCTGTTCCCGTGCGAGGTTACACAATACAATCCGGTAATTCTTCCACCCTGAGATTCTTGGCGGAGTTAACCCCGTAACTAGATAGGGGTTACAACATAATAACCGTCTTCGTGTCATTCTGGAGGCCGCTTTAGCGGCCGAAGAATCTGGTGGGGTGGAGGATTTAGAAATCCCTCTTAATCTCCCTTATTCTAAGGGAGAAACTAGAGAAGGAACCCTTTGCCAAAGGGAGAAACTGGAGAGGGAGTCCCTCCACCTGAGATTCTTCGCTTCGCTCAGAATGACAGGAATAAGCCGGAATAAGAATAACAGGGATAAACCGGAATGACAGGATGGCGTAACCTGACATATTTAATTTAAATCCTTTCTGTCTATAAATAATCTTTGTCTATAAATAATCTCTCAGCCTGACACTATTACTGGGGTGGCGGAGTATGGATAAGGCTTTGCATTCGATTTGCCGTACTCTCTCCCGGGTCACGCCGAGCTCCGTACTGACCTCTTCGAGCGTGCGGCTGTAACCGTCATCCAGTCCAAACCTCAGCTCGATAACCCGTCGTTCACGAGTGGGCAAGGAATCGAGAGTGTTGCGAAGCTGTTCATGCAGCAGTACCTCTGCCAGTTGTTCTTCAGGCCGGGGAATTGATTGGTCCTCAATGCAGTCGCTCAGCTGGTCATCTTCCTCGCCGATAGGGGTCTCCAGAGAAATAGGCTCGCGAGAGATTGCAGCCAGTAACCATTCAACTTTCTCGGTAGCGATATTGGTTTCTCCGGCAAGCTCTTTGTTAGTGGGTTTGCGTCCATGCTGCTGGGAGAACCTTTGGCGCGCTTGAGCCAGCTTTCTAATAGTATCCACTACGTGTACCGGTAAGCGTACAGTCCGGGAATGATCGGCAATGGCGCGGCTGATAGCCTGCCTTATCCACCAGGTGGCATACGTGCTGAATTTAAAGTTGCGCCGGTGGTCGAACTTCTTAACGGTACGAATCAGGCCGATATTGCCCTCCTGGATCAAATCAGGAAGGGACAAGCCCCTGCCGGTGAATTTCTTGGCCACACTGACTACCAGCCTGAGATTGGCGACAATCAAATGGTCTCCAGCTTCTCTGGCCCTATCTCTGACTTGTTTGAAATGCAGGGCAATTTCCGAATCCCGGATTATCAGGCTGTTTCGGTAATCCACCGAATTAACCAGGCTGGTAAATGCAGGTATAGAAGTAAGTTTCCCGGCCTTACCAAGGAGCGACCAGCAAATTAACTGACTATCTAATGATAATTGTATCAGTGCTCGCGACGATTGTTCTGTATCCAAGCCGGTAATATCCGAAAGGGTGTTAATCAACTGAGGATCGATATATCCATCGATGGCTTGAAGCAATTGCGGATTTGTGGCTTTAGAGACTATAGTGTCCGCAGAGTGCAATTGAAATTGACGGCACAGGGCTTCAAAAAGCGAACTTTTGCGACAGAAACTATCCAGCAGTGTCAGAAGGACATCGGCGGCTGAGGGTTCCCGGTCGTATTTAGAAACCAGTTCTTGCTCTATCTGGGTGAGGTATTTTTCCTGCTCTATATAGCTGCCCAGCTTTTTCTCTTCCAAACCGGTGAGCATCGGAGTCCGTCTGGTCTCAGACAGATAGAGATGTACCAGGTTTTCCGAAGTATCCAATTCATCCGGCGAACGGCGTGGTTCCTCTTCCAACCAGTGAGTATCGGTTTCCATATCCTCTGTTCCCTTGCGGTAAGATACACCCATGGTTTCATCTTCGGTAAAAGGCGGTTTGGTTTCAGTATTTTTCTTCGCTGTCGTTTTCACAGGCCATCCTCATCAAATTCAGCATTTAAAACCTTTTGGATACCGGTACTTTGCTCTTTTCAGGCTGCTTTAAAGTCCATGCCCGGGATTTTAATTGGAAGTGCCCAAGAGTGTCGAAAGACCTTTCTCCACCCTGCCCCTCATCCTCCAGAGCTTTCTCCCCTGGGCACTAAGAGACATTCTAGCCTTATGGGCGGTAAAAGTAATCCGCCAGAGTGCGCAATTTCCAGTACAGATGCTACGATTGACAATTAGACACTATACTAATATATTTAAATAATTTCGTATCTGTTAGCTAAGTTCTTTAACTTGATTTCAATAAGTATTATGGCTTATAGGGTGTTTACTGGCATTACGAATTAATATCAAACCGGGTACGCAAATCCATTGAGACCGGACTGGACATTCGACAAAATTAGTTACTTATGATATATAGATTAGCAGAAGTCTTTTTGTTGGGTGGATGATGGAAAAAATCAAGGTGCTGGTGGCGGATGATCATCCGGCGTTTCGTGAAGGTTTGTGCCGTCTCTTAAAAGATGAAACTGATCTTGAGGTAGTTGCTATGCCGGAAGATGGGGAGGAAGCTGTAGAATCGGCCAGGAAGCTACAACCGGATGTAGCGATAATCGATATTTCCATGCCAAAGCTCAATGGTATTGAAGCTGCCAAACAAATCAGAGTCGCTTCGCCTGCAACAGCGATTCTCATGGTCAGCGCTTATAGTTATCCTTCTTATGTTCTGGCGGCGTTACGGGCCGGCGCTGCCGGATATCTGTTAAAAAACGCTCCACTCCATGAGCTTATCAGTGCTGTCCGGCTGGTCCATTCAGGAGAAGGGGTATTCGACCTGAAAGCGACGGGCAAGATATTGCGACGACTGGCAACCGATAAGGTAGAGAAGCGAAAAGACCTGGAAGAACTACACCCACGTGAACTTCAGGTTCTTAATCTGGCAGCCAAAGGCGTGGGTAACAAAGAGATAGCCAATCAGCTGGGTATCAGCGAACGTACAGTTCAGACCCATCTGGTAAATATCTTCAGGAAACTGCGTGTCAGTTCACGTACCGAAGCGGTTTTACATGCTTTGAAAGAGGGCTGGCTGACGCTGGATGATTTACCGAACAAAGACGAGACGGCTGCCTGAAACTAACCGTTTTCTCCGATACGGTTTTATCTGGTATGTACAGGCAAAGAGACGGTTATCTTTGTGCCTCTTTTTGCCTGGGATTGAATTGAGAAAATTCCCCCATAAAGTCGTGCCCGCTCTTCCATACCAATAAGTCCCAGTTTCCCCTGGTTAGCCAATTCGGTTAAGCGCACCGGAAGATTGAAGCCCTGGCCGTTGTCAACGATAGAGAGCGTGATCTTGCTGCGGGTATATTTTATGCTCAAACTCACTTTACTGGCGCTGCTGTATTTTTTAATATTATTTAAGGCTTCTTGAGTAATTCTAAACAGGGTTATTTCCATATCCGGAGCCAGGGGTTTTTCTTTACCAGTCACCTGCAGATGAGCCTGGATGCCTTTGTCGTTAAGTTCATCAGCTAACGTTTCCAGGGCAGCGGTCAAACCCAGATAATCAAGAACTCCGGGTCTCAAATCATAGCTGAAACAGCGGACTTCTTCGATGACCTTATTAATCTTTTCCTGCAATTCTTTTAAGTTATGCAATGTTTTATCAGAGCCCTTCTCTCTGGATTTAATAATGACTTCCGTTGCCAGACACAAGGCGGCCAGTGATTGGACTGTCTCTTCGTGCAATTCTCTGGCAATGCGCTGTCTTTCTTCCTCCTGAACTCGAGTGATTTGCATTACATAATACTCCAAATTCTCCCGTAACTGCCGGGCTTCTGTGATATCAACCCAGGTATTGAGATAGCAGCCGGGTTCATTCTCATTCTCGATGAAAAGCATGGTCGTCTCGACCCAGAATTTCTCCCCGTTTTTCTTTCTGTAATGTTTTTCCCTTTTGTACTTCTTTTTGCCCAGGATTTTTCTGAAATCCTTCAAAGCCTTTTCTTCATCTTCCACCCCCCACCATGGATAGGGTGCTTTTTGCCCGATGACCGATTCGGAGGAGAAACCGGTAAGCTTCTCGAAGGCCGGATTGACATAAGAGATAGAGGTGTCTGCCGCAATAACGATTATCGGGTAGGGTGAGTTTTGCAGTAAGCTGGCACTAAACCTTTCGCTCCTTTGTAGTATCCTTTCTGCCTGTTTACGCTCAGTGATATCAAAAGCGGCCCCGATTATGCCCGTGGTTTGTTCCGAGGTATCTTTGAGTGCTTCCACGGTAGATTGGAAAGCTCTTCCCTGCCACTCAAACTCAAAAGTCTGGGGATTACCGGCCAGAGCTCTCTGGTGGGCTCTAGCAAGCACACTATCGAGACTGCTGTTAAAGTAATCGGCAACGCTGATGCCGGCAATATCCGTATCGGGTGGATGGAAAGAGGATGAACCGGTGCCTGAGACAGAGATGAGCCTTAGTTCAGTATCCGTGGTCCATAATATGCAGGGTGTTTGTTCCAGTATCAGGCTGAGTTCAGTCCTGCTCTTAAGGAGGTCATCCTCCATTTTCTTGCGCCCCGTAATATCACGTACCAGCCAGAGTAAACCGATATGCTTATTCTGGATATTGCATTGAGGGGAGATGCTGAGAGATGCATAGAAAGGCGGCCGGTCCAGAGGCTGCAGCCGTAATTCCATCTGCTTGGACCCGGCAAACCAGTTTAGCTGCATGCCAAAGTCATAGTGTTTTATATCAGGCGCCAGACTGGTAACAGGTTTGCCCAGGAGGTCGGACTGTTTGGTTGAGAGCATTGATAGGATAGTCTGATTGGCTTCCCGGATAATACCCTCATTATCGGTTACCAGGTATCCTTCCGGGGCAAAATTGAAGAATTCCCAGTAACGCTGGTAGCCTATCTCCAGAGTCTGATAGGCAAATAACAATTCTTCCCTCTGGCGGTGCAAAGCTACATTGGCGGTTTTTAGCTCTTCAGCCAGCCTGATACATGTTTCGGGAGTGGGTTGGTCTTTGGCGGGTTGGTTTTGCAGCTTGCCGTCATATTGCCGGGCTATAAAATGCTGTATAAGCGTCTCGAATTTCTTTTCGAGAGTTTTTCCCATCCTTATACCTTTAGTATCCTGTTTCGTTTTCCATTTGTATTGCGGCTATGGTATCTCTATCTATTAAATGTGTAAAGAGTTTATGAGTCAATAAGCAATAAACTCATTTGTGGTAAGCAATAATACTTATAACGATATAATACAGTTAAAAAGACATAACAAAATATATCTGCATATATGTATAACGTGTAACTTCCCCGGAAGTTATTCACGTCAGGAACATACCAAACCTGCTGACGTAATTTGTTTTGACGCTGCCGCTAAATGCGGGTAGAATAGGGATAATATTTATGTCCGGTATTCAGCCAAACTGAAAAGAGTTCTAAAGGATTGGAACTGAGAGAAATCCAGCCGCTCTCGACCCGGCGACTTCAAAGGTTTACATACCCGGGTGCGGATATTGTAAACCTGACATAAGAGGTATAATGGATAAACGTACTATCGCGGTCCTATTCGCCTGTTTTAGTATTGTTCTGGTTCATTATGCTATTCGATACAGCTACGGTACGCTTTTGCCTGAGATGTTACCGGCTTTAGATATTACCAAAGCACAGGCCGGTATAATTTACTCCTCATATTTCATTGCTTATACAATCCTGTCTCCGGTGCTGGGATTGTTATCAGACAGGTATGATATGAGAATCCTCCTGGCCGTTTTTGCCGCTGTAATGGGAGGAGGAGCTTTCCTGATGCAGTACTCCACCTCAGTGGTGCAGGCCAGCATATTTTTTACGATAGCCGGTATCGGCTGTGCTGCTTGCTGGGCTCCGGTAATGGCTCTGGCTCAGAGATGGACCAGTGACAAGCGGCGGGGTTTGAGTCTGTCGCTGGTAGATGCCGGGAGTTCACTCGGCGTTATCGCGGCCGGCGCTGCGATACCCCTGATTGTAGCGGGCTTCGACTGGAGAACCGGATGGTTCAGCCTGGGCGTCCTGGGATTCGCTCTGGCAGTTTATAATTATTTCGCGATTCGAGATCGGAAGAGCACACGTCTGAACTCCAGTCACGAGATTCCATCTC
>CAZIQW010000077.1:0-8904 GCA_964541585.1 uncultured Dehalococcoidales bacterium
GATAATGAGCGGTGACTGGAGTTCAGACGTGTGCTCTTCCGATCTAGCGTGATGCGGTCAGTCGTGAGTACCGGTATCTGATATTCAACGGCCCGAATCGCTCCCCTCTGAAAAGAGGTTCTACTTATCATGTAAGGGACGAGCTGGATATCGAAGAAATGAACAAGGCGAGTCAGCTTCTGGTTGGAGAACATGACATGGCCTCATTTGTTACTGAGATTAAACGTTCAGCTGTAAAAAGTACGCTGAGAAAGATATATGCAGCCTGTACGAAAAGAAAAGGCAACCTGGTAATATTTTTCATAACCGGCAGGTCTTTTCTGCCTCACCAGGTGCGTAATACAGTCGGTACTCTGATTAGAGTGGGACTGGGCAAAGTCAGTGTTCAGGATTTCAAAGCAATAATGGAGGAAAAAAAACCAGGGTTGGCGGGTCCCACGGTTCCTGCCCAGGGGTTATATTTAATGAAGGTGAGTTACCCCCGCCCGTTGGGAGACTATTATGAAGACCTATAGTGTAAAACCGGATGACATAAAAAGAGAGATGCATGTGATAGACGTCCAGGACAAAATCCTTGGCCGGGTAGCTGCTGAAATTGCCTCTCTGTTAATGGGAAAACATAAAGCGCTGTTTTCTCGTAATGCTGATATCGGTGATAGCGTAACTGTTATTAATGCTGAGAAGGTGCGGGTAACCGGGAATAAAGCACAACAGAAGCTCTATTATCGCCACTCGAACTATCCGGGTGGTTTCAAAGAGATTACTTATGAGAAATTAATGCAGAGCCATCCCGAGAGGATTATTACCTTTGCGGTGAGCGGAATGTTACCCCGGAATCATTTGCATGATAGAATGTTGAAAAGATTAAAAGTATTTGTTGGCCCTGATCAGGTTAGCCCAAAATTTGGGGAGAAACATGCTGCTATGCCGACCAAGGTGAAGAGACCCAGAGCCCAAATCGTCAATATTCCGACGGAAGCAAAATCGGGTTCGAAAAAAAGTGCTAAGAGATAAAAGAGGATAAGATACAGTGGAAAAGCAAGCTTATTTTTATGGTACAGGTAGACGTAAGACGGCGGTAGCCCGGGTAAAGGTTATGCCGGGTACCGGCGCTATTATTGTTAACGGGATTCCATATGAAGAATTATTCACCAGGCTGGAGCTACGCCGGAGAATAATGCAGCCTTTGGAGGCTACAGAAAGCCTGGGCAAGTATAATATTGTAATCAAAGTCGAAGGCGGCGGTATCGCATCTCAGGGTGGAGCTGTGTCTCACGGTATCGCCCGGGCGCTTGTAGAAGTGGATGAAAAATTAAAAGAGCCTCTTCGCAAATATGGATTGCTTACTCGTGATTCCAGGGGTAAGGAAAGAAAGAAACCCGGTCTCAAACGAGCGAGGAAAGCTCCTCAATATACCAAACGTTAAAAGCGATTGCCCGTTGGAATTCAATAGCCCCGGCGATAATTTAATTTGCCGGGGCTGTTTTATAAAGGTAAATGTGATAGCCATTACCTGCGGCTGTTGTAAGCGCCTCAGGTTCTTTCCCCTGGCCGTATACTGGATCTGAATACTCAGAGATCAGCTCTCGGACAAGCTCTCCAGCGCTCTCCGGGCGGCTTCCATTTCAGCGGTTTTCTTGCTGTTGCCGGTCCCTCTACCCAGGGTAGTATTTCCGATTTTTACCTCAACGGTAAACTCTTTAGCGTGGTCAGGCCCGACGGCTTTGATTAAATGATAGCTTGGTGTAATTTGACGCTCAGCCTGCACAATCTCCTGAAGCCTGGATTTAAAGTCATTTCCGGCGCCCAGGCGGGCCTGTGCATGTATTTCAGGCTCGAATAACTCCAGGACAAAATGCCTGACGACTTCAAAGCCTGCATCCAGATAGATGGCGGCAACCAGGGCTTCGAATGCCCCGGACAGGTTAGCTGTTTTTTGCCTGCCTCCTCCAGACTCTTCCCCTCGGCCGAGATGCAGATAGCTCCCCAGGTTAATGTTCTGTGCTACATGCGCCAGCATCTCCTGGCGGACCAGAGCCGAGCGAAGACGGGTTAAATCGCCTTCGGTTGCAGCGGGATAGTCACAATATAGTTTTTCAGCAATAATCAGGCCCAGAGCAGAATCTCCCAGGAATTCCAATCTCTCATTGGAAACGGGCGCCATACCCGGGTTCTCATTGATATAGGAGCTGTGGGTCAAAGCCAGCTCCAGAAGCCCGGGATTGTTGAAGGTAACTCCGATAATTTGTTGAAATTGTGCTAAATCAGCCATTTATTAACCTTAATGCTATTGGATAAAATAATAAATCTAAAAGTGATAATTCTTTTCTCCCCGTATTAGCGTCTTTGATATTTTTCGATGGCTTTACGCAAGCCGTCTAATGAGCCTTCGATCGTCCTGTCATCCAGGCAATAAGAAAGCCTGATATGGCCGGGAGCCCTGAAAACGGAACCGGGTACTGCAAGTACCATCAGTTGTTTCAGTTCCTCAACAAAAGCCATATCGTCATCGATAGGCGTCTTCGGGAAGACATAAAAGGCCCCTTCCGGCTTAATCACCGAATATCCCAGATCAATCAGATTTTCATAAAAGAAATCCCGCTTTTTCCGGTATTCAGAAATGGAGACAGAAGCATGCTGTAAATTGCAAACCACGTTTTGCATCAGCGCCGGGGCATTGACAAAACCCAGCACCCGGTTGGCATAAATCAGGCCGCTAATTACCTCCTGGGCTTGTTCGCATTCCGGATGTACTGCCGCATAACCGATGCGTTCCCCGGGTAAGGAAAGTTCCTTGGAATAGGAGGTGACTATTATGGTATGAGGGTAATGGTGCAGAATGCGGGGACAACGGGCGTCACTGTAATAGAGCTTGCTGTAAACGTCATCGCTGATGATATAAATACGGGTATTGAGCTGCGAGCTTTTTCTGGTTACTATTTCAGAGATTTGTTTTAATACTTTATCACTGTACACGACGCCGCTTGGATTGTTGGGCGAATTAATGACCACTGCTTTGGTATTGGAGTTAATGGAGGATTCCAGGGCGTTGAAATCCGGCGTGAAATTCTCGCCGAAGGGCAGGACTCTGCAAATACCGCCGTGATTATCGGCATAAACTTCATATTCAAAAAAGAACGGAGCAAATGAAATGACTTCTTCACCCGGATTAAGTAATGCTTTAAACGCCAGGTTAATTGCTCCGGCAGCGCCGCAGGTCATTACGACCTCGTTCTGGCTGAATTTAATTCCCGTATCCAGCGCCAGCTGTGCTGCTATGGCAGAGCGGGTATTTGTATAGCCGGCATTTTCCATGTAACGGTGCATGCCCGGCCGGGGATTTTCCACCAGGTTTTTCAATGCGGTATCAAAAGCTTCCGGCGGGTCCATCACCGGATTACCGATAGTGAGGTCAAAGACCTTATCACTGCCATGTATTTTTTTAAGAGCGATGCCTTCCTCAAACATTTTGCGAATTAAGGAGCCCGACATCATCCCCCTTTTTACTTTTTCCGATATTGCCATTCAATCAGTCCTTTTCCCAGTATTTAAAATGTCCCCCATTCGGTGCTTGAGCCTGAATTATTATAACACAGGGCAAGGGGGAACAGCACACTTCGATAATTGAGTCCACAGGGTTAATGTATAATAAAATGTATAATAAATGGAATGGCTCTTCCTCCAATAACCATTGGTGGCTTACCCCGGAATCCGGTTTTCTTTCCTTATCCCTGGTTTCCTGCTTGCGCAGCAATGACAACAGGTGGTCTGGATACCGGTAAAAGCCGGTACAGGATGTGCCGCGACCAATTTAGTATACAGTCCCTATTGGCTATCCACTTGCCATGAGCCGGTTGACAATAATAAAATGGATTAAAATAGTCGGAGGCGGATAATGGGCTATTCTCTGTTTGATGAGACTATGGTGGATATGACATGGCCGGAGATTGAGGAGGCCATCAAGCAGAAAGCGGTTGTCCTTTTGCCGGTTGGAGTAATAGAAGAGCATGGGCCGCATATGGGCCTGGCAGTTGATATTTACGTCAGCTACTTGATTTCAAAGCTAATCAAGCAGTACCTTGAGGGCCGGTCTGTCCGGGTGCTCATCGCTCCGCCTTATTACTGGGGAATCAACGACCTCACAGGCTGCTTCCCCGGCTCTTTTAATGTTCGGCCTGAGACGATGAAAGCGGTACTTCTGGATACCCTTTCTTCATTAAACGGATGGGGAGTAACTCATACCTTTTTCATTAACTGGCACGGCGAATACAAGCACAACCTGGCCATTCTGGAGGCGGTGAAGGAATCACGCACTTCCATGAACATGAAAGCCTATTGTTTCTTTACCGATTCTGAAATTAAAAACTTGAAGTTTACCGGTCAGGAAGACTATGTTATTATAGAAAATAGCCGGTCGTCTCAAGGCACATCTTCTCCGTACGTTGATTTACACGCAGGCTCGCTGGAGACAGGAATAATGCTGAATTACTTCCCGGAGCAGGTAAATTTAGACCTGGCTGCTACACTTGAAGCCACCAAAATCACTTTTAATGATTTGAAAGCGGTAAGAAAAGCTGGAAATGAAATCCGAAAGCTTATCCCGTCAGGATATTTCGGTAATCCGGCCGGTTTTAATCCAGAGACAGGGAAGCAGAGTATTGAGAGCAAAGCCATGGATTACGCCGGCTTAATCGAGGGAGTATTGAAATCAAAATAATCCCTTTTCGCATGTGAAAATAATCCCTTTTCTGATAGTGACTTTCATTAATATTCGATATGATAGATAAAATCTCATTCGCGAATTTAATATGGTCGTCAGTTTTGCTTTCTCATACCGGTTGAGTCTGTTTTAAGCTAAACAGCGGCTGTTATAATTTTATCTGTTACTTATGAAATAAAAAATTATCGGAAGGAGGCGAAATGGTGCAGCAAGATAAGCAAGAAGCCAGAGAGAAGACCTGTATTAAGGGTACCTGTTTAAGCTCCTTTGGCGACAACTCCAATGTGGCTTGTGTGGATGTTAAAGACGATAAGATTGTCCGCATCCGGCCCCTGCATTGGGACTGGAGATACAAGCCGGAAGAATTCAACCCCTGGAAACTGGAAGCCCGCGGCAAGACCTTCGAGCCGCCCCTGAAGGCTCCGGTTCCTCCACACGGCACAGCTTACAAGAAAAGGATTTACTCTCCCAACCGCATTCTTTACCCCTTGAAGAGGGTAGACTGGGACCCCAACGGGGAAAGAAACACCCAGAACCGGGGCAAGAGCAAGTATGTCCGGATTTCCTGGGATGAGGCTCTGGATATCGTCGTCAGTGAAATCAAAAGAATCCAGGAAAAATATGGCCCGGAAGGCATCTGCCTCCAGGCTGAAGGCCATGCCGAAGGCAAGGTAATTAACGCAGGACATGGCTGTTCCACCTATCTGATGAACCTTCTGGGCGGCTACACACAGCAAATCCGCAATCCGGACAGCTGGGAGGGCTGGTACTGGGGGGCCAAACATGTCTGGGGAAATGAACCGGTCGGCCTGAACATGGAATTCAGCTCTAACCTTTACAATGATGCGGCCAAAAATACCGATGTTCTGATTATGCAGGGCTGCGACCAGGAGACGACCCCCTGGGGCTTTGGCGGCGGGCATCTGCCCAGCCTGATGAGCTACTGGTATACCGAACTGGGCATCAAGCAGATCTATATCAGTCCCGACTTGAACTATGCGGCAGCGGTGCATGCCGATAAATGGATACCGGTACTGCCCAATACCGATGTGGCCTTACAGCTGGCCATTGCCTATATCTGGCTGGTTGAAGGGACCTATGACAAAGAATATTTAAAGAACCATTCGGTCGGCTTCGACAAGTTTGCCGACTATGTGATGGGTAAAGAAGACGGGATACCCAAGACGCCGACCTGGGCGGCACCCAAATGCGGAGTTCCCTCCCGGACAATCAAAGCCCTGGCCAGGCTGTGGGCAGCCAAGAGGACTACCGTCTGCCACGGTTACGGCGGTCCTTACATTCGGGGTCCTTATTCCAGTGAACCGGCCCGTATGGAAGTTTGTCTGCTGGGTATGCAGGGACTGGGACGGCCGGGTGTCAACCAGCTGACCTTTGTCGAGGGTACCATGCTGGGCAGCTACAACAGAATGAGATCAGGCAGACAGGGCGTGGTGGGAATGCTGACCCCGTCCTCCAAGATACGGCCCATGGTCAATGCCGCCTACCGGGGTTACATCCCCTTCATGTGGAAGCAGAAGAACATGATACCCAAGACCATTCTGCACGATGTGATTATGACCGGAAAATACGACATCTACGGCAGCTCGGACCAGATGGACCCGGTAGAAGACCAGTTCATCCATTATACCTATCCCCTGCCGGGGGCCAATGAAATCCACATGCTGTGGAGCGACACACCCTGCTTCAGCACCTGCTGGAATGACTCCAACTCCTTCCATAAAGCGATACAGATGGACAAGATTGAGTTCATCCTGATTCAGCATCCCTGGCTGGAAAATGACTGTCTCTTTGCGGATATCATCCTGCCTTCCAATACCAAGTTTGAAGAAGAAGACATTGGGGCCGACCACTGGCCGGTCCAGTACAACTGTGTTTACCTGGAAGAGAAGTGCATTGAGCCCCGGGGCGAGTCCAAGACCGACTGGGAAATCGTGGGTGAGATAGCCAGGAGGTTTGGTCTTTATGATAAATATGTTGAAGGCAAGACCCTCCAGGAATGGATAAAGACCGGTTTCGACGGCTCGGGTATTGAGAAAGCCGGTTTATGCACCTGGGAACAGATGCAGGAAAAGAAATACTACGTAGTCCCGACGGACCCGGACTGGGAGAAAATCCCGGCGGGTATGATCGAGTTTTACAACGACCCGGAGAAATATCCCATGTCCACTCCCAGCGGCAAGCTGGAGTACTATTCCGAGAGACTGGCCAAAGCCTTCCCGGATGATATGGAAAGACCTCCGGTACCCCACTGGATAGAAAAGAGCGAGTTTCATGACGAGAGGATCTCCAGCGAAAGGGCCAAAGACTATCCTCTGCTGGTAATCTCCAACCATCCGCGGTGGCGGGTGCATGCCCAGATGGATGATTGCAACTGGTTCCATGAGATACCCACCGGTAAAGTCATTGGAGCCGACGGCTATCATTATGAGCCGGTCTGGATTCATCCGACGGATGCGGCCAGGCGAGGGATTGTCAGCGGAGATGTGGTCAATGTCTTCAACGAGAGGGGCCAGGTGCTCTGCGGGGCTTATGTCACCGAGAGAATCATGCCCGGAGTCATCTACGTTGACCACGGAGCCCGGTATGACCCGATTGTCCCCGGACAGATTGACCGCGGCGGCGCCATCAACACCATCTGTCCGCATAATACCACTTCCAAGAACTGTGCCGGTATGGTCACCAGCGGCTTTCTGGCCCAGGCGGCCAAGGCAGACATGGATTTGCTGCGCAGGCAGTATCCGGAAGCCTTTAACCGGCCTTATGATAAAGGCAGCGGTCAAAAGTTTGAGAGAGTACTCGCAAAAGGAGATAAGTAGAAAATGGGAAAAGTAATGGTAATCGACATTACCAAATGCAACGGCTGCTATAACTGCCAGATAAGCTGCAAAGACGAGCATGTAGGCAATGACTGGACGCCTTATGCCAAGCCCCAGCCGGATACGGGACAGTTCTGGACCCGGGTAGAGGAGCATGTAAGAGGGCAGGTGCCCAAGGTGAAGATGGCCTACATGCACCACATGTGCCAGCATTGTGATGAGGCTCCCTGCATACCTGCGTGCAAGAGCAATGCCATTTACAAGAGAGAAGACGGGGCGGTAATCATCGACCCGACCAAATGCACGGGGCAAAAGAACTGTCTGGATGCCTGTCCCTACGGGGTAATCTATTACAATGAAGACCTGCAGATAGCCCAGAAGTGCACCTGGTGCGCGCATCTGCTGGACCGGGGCTGGAAGGAGCCGCGGTGTGTGGACAGCTGTCCGACGGGAGCCTTCAGCTTTGGGGATGAAGAGGACTTCAAGGATGCGATAGCCAGGGCCGAGGTACTCAAGCCGGAGAACAAGCCGCGGACGTATTACATCGGGATACCGAAGCGGTTTATTGCCGGGGCGGTGTATGATCCGGAAGCCGATGAATGTCTGGAAGGGGTGAAGGTAAGTCTGAAGGACAGCCAGGGTAAGGAAATAAAGAATATCCAGACGGACAACTTTGGCGACTTCTGGTTTGAGGGACTTGAGGTAGGGGAATACAGCGTAGCGATAGAGAAAGAGGGCTACCTGCCCCGCAAGCTGGAGACAGTCTCCACCGAAAAGGATATTAATGTCGGCGACCTCGAACTTTATAAGAAAGTATAAATTGTTTTTGTAATTGAGAGGAGCGTAAAGGAATCCCGAATCTTTGTGATTCGGGACACAATCCAATAAGAAATGAGTAATGAGTTGTGAGTGATGAGTCAGGAAAAGAAGATTATCTTTACCCCTCTTAACTCTATACTCATTACTCATTATTCAAACTTGATTGCAGGTTGTTCCGGAGGAGTCGGAAAGGCTTAACATTGACAGGGATATTCAACATTTTGTATATACGGGAAGAAGCTTGAAAGGGCAGATTTGCCGGTACGGATCAGGTACCGGCAGTATTTGGTTTTGAATATTATTGCCTATGCTATATAATGATGTAAAGAGCTAGACAGGCAAATGCAGATATTCCAACCGGTTTTGACACAGTCAGTTTTTTAAATATTGAACTTCCGATAAATCATTGGAAAAATGCCAGAAAGGTTATGTATTAAGTTTGAAAATCCAAGTAAATTCGAAAAGGGGGAATTATTGGCGTCAGAACAAGTGTTCATACAGTGCACCGTGGGGGGACCGGTCAGGGTA
>CAZIQW010000078.1:0-8897 GCA_964541585.1 uncultured Dehalococcoidales bacterium
ATGCGGTTTTAACGCTGCACGGCTATACAGCTGCCCTTTCCACATTCTCAAATCTCCGGGGCTTTGACGGGTCAGATGTGGACATTCTCATGTTTGATGAATTCATTCCTGAACTGCACGAAAGGTCCCTGAAGAATGAAGCGGATGCGTTTTTCAACGTATATGAAACCATTAACCGGAACCGGGAACTGAATGGGGAAAAACCTCTGACGGCCCTGCTTCTGTCCAACAGTAACAGTCTGGCAAGCCCTATCCTGTCGGCCCTGAATCTGGTCAAGGTCCTGGAGAAGATGCAGGCCAAAGGCCAGAGTGAATATATCAATCGGGAACGTGGGATTGCTATATTTCTTCTGTACAATTCCCCGATCTCCAGGAGGAAAAGCAAGACGGTCCTCTATAAGGCCACGGAGCAGACGGACTTTTATAAAATGGCAATAGCGAATGATTTTGCATATGATGATATGTCAGATGTGAAATCAATCAGTCTGAACAGCGGATGGAAGCTGTTTGCCCGATTCGGTGAAATGTATTTTTACAGTAAAGGCCCATTGTGGTACATTTCAAAGCATGGAGCCGGGGAACCGTCAAAGGAATATGAGTTTTCCGATATCGGTATCAAGAAATTCGTCTATGACTATCCAGGCAGCTATCAGAGGATAATCAATCACAAGATAATCTATGAAGATTTCTCCATAAAATCTCTCTTTACAAGCATATTTATTTGATGTATAATTACAGTAGGTATAGGGCCTTTAGCCCACAGGACAGGGCCGGAAGCCTGGGCGTGAGTTTGTCCGACTCATTATAAAGGCCCTATCCTATTTCAGGGAGGTGAATATTATGGATGTAGGATTGCTTCAGCAGCTTATCGGGACTCTTGGATTTCCCATTGCTTGCGTTATTGCCATGTTTTATATGTGGAACAAAGAACGTGAGGACCACAAAGCGGAAATGCAGAAGATGACGGATGCCTTGAATAACAACACCCAGGCCCTGATCAAGATAGAGGAGTTGATTCGAAATGGGCGTGATTGACAGAGTCTGCCAGCTGGCGGTTGAAATAGCGAATGACGATTCTCACGGCTATTCCCAGCAGAACCGGTGGGGCCAACCGGACTTTGACTGTTCCTCCTTGGTAATCTGGCTTTGGCAAACCTGCGGAGTACCGGTCAAAGATGCCGGGGCAACCTATACCGGCAACATGGTCCAGGCGTTTCTGAACTGTGGTTTCCGGGTGGTGAACCCAGCCATTGAAGAACTGGAAGCCGGTGATGTACTGGTCAACATTGTCCATCACGCAGCGCAGTATATCGGGAACGGACAGATCGTCCAGGCCACGATTGCGGAAAACGGGACGATCCACGGAGAGCCCGGAGATCAGACGGAAAAAGAAATTGGTATTTATAAATATTATGATTATCCGTGGGATTATGTTTTGCGGTTAGACAGTGATAGTCCCGTCCCATCAATCCCGGATGAAAATATATCCTATACAGATGCAGATTGTGTAGCAACGCAAATGCCGATTATACAGCGCGGGCAATATGGCCCTGCTGTTGCCGCAATGCAAGGTGGTTTGAAATATCACGGATTTTTCAAACAAGTCGATATATCCGG
This sequence comes from uncultured Dehalococcoidales bacterium, assembly GCA_964541585.1. Taxonomy (GTDB): domain Bacteria; phylum Chloroflexota; class Dehalococcoidia; order Dehalococcoidales; family UBA3254; genus CAZIQW01. The sequence goes on from CAZIQW010000078.1 coordinate 1,618, forward strand.
AGTATTTGACATTAAAACAGAAACCGCGTTGCTTAATTTTCAGCTCCGACATAAAATTGAAATAGATGGTATTTGTGGCCCGATATCGTGGAATGAAATTATGTTTTGGAGGTAATTACAATGTACAGCAAACAGGAAATTGCATATCTTCTCAAATCTGGCTTTTCTCTGTCGGAAATTATGCAGACAGACGGAATTGAACCCGCCCCGGCTCCCGCGCCCGAACCTGCCCCGGCTCCCGCGCCCGAACCTGCCCCGGCTCCCGCGCAGGATAATAAATCCGTACTGGAAGCAATCGAAAATCTGACTAAAGTAATTCAAGCGGGGAACATCCGCGCCGGGGGCTTTCCATCTCCGGAGGGAGAAAAAACCGCTGACAGTATTTTGGCTAACATTATCAATCCTCCCGGCTACACCGGGAAAAAATAAAAGGAGGAAATAAAAATGGGTGTTAACTCTCTCGCGTCTCCCGGTTTTGGCTTTAATGATGCGGCTGTACTGCTGAACAGTATCGTGTCACAGGCTACCGGGAAAACAAGTATCACGGCAACGAATTTGCAGGACTTTATCAGCGTTGGACAGCTTGCACTTTCGGTTGGCCCCGACCCGCTTATGCAGGCCATTTCGCAGGTGCTTTCCCGCACGATTTTCTCCATTCGTCCATACTCCGAAAAATTCGGTGGCCTTCGTGCGGATGCTCTGAAATGGGGCAACCATGTACGGAAACTGTCTGTTGCCGATTCGGATTGGGAACGGGATCAGCGCTATTATGAAGCGGCAAGCGACTTTGTAGACAATGGCGATACGGTTGATATGTACAAAATTACTATGCCTAATGTATTGCAAACTAATTTTTACGGGCAGAATGTTGTACAGCGGAGTATTACCATTTTCCGGGATCAGCTTAATATTGCTTTTAGCGGCCCGGAGGAACTGATGCGGTTTGTCAGCATGATTATGCAGAATGTGTCGGATCAGCTTGCACAGGCCCGTGAATCCAATGCGCGGATGGCCCTTGCTAACTTTATCGGAGGCAAATATGCCGCCGCTGGCGCTGGCCTTGGTACGGATCATGTGGTGTTCCTTATTGATGAGTACAACTATGAAACCGGAAGCAATGAAGATGCTACCACGATTTACAGCGCTTCCGTTTATCCCAACTTTGTCCGTTGGTGTTATGGTTTCTGCGCTACTTTGTCTAATATGTTTACAGAGCGTACCACGAAATATCAGATTAACGTAACGGGCAAGCTGATTTCCAGGCATACTCCCAAAGCGCGGCAGAAATTTTACATTTCCTCTCCCGAACTGAACCGGATGCGCTCGGAAGTGCTTTCTACCACGTTTAATGAGGAGTTGCTTCGCCTTGGTGATGTGGAGGAGGTTTCTTTCTGGCAGTCCCCCGACAGCCCGGAGGAAATTAACGTGAATCCCGCCTACACAAACAACAGCGGTGTTATCGTCAATGCGGCGGCACAGAACGTGACTAATATTTTCGGTGTTCTGTTTGACGAAGAAGCGATTATGACGCAATCTGTCAATGAGTGGAGCGCCCCGACCCCGTTCAATGCGGCTGGCGGATATACCAACACTTTCTGGCACGCCTCTAACCGCTATCTTAACGATTTTACGGAAAAGGGTACCGTCCTCCTGATCTCGGAGTCCTCTCCCTGATCGACAACCTTGATAATGCGTGGGTGGGTAACTGCCCACGCATTTTTAAAGGAGTGATACTATGGCGTATTCCGTTTATTTCTTTACTTTTTCCAAAAAGATAAACAGCACAGCCCAGCCCACCCTGACAGCTGGGGTGAAGTTTGATTGCAGACTTATGGATGGCAGCGGAATCCTGGACCCGTCCGTGATCATCGACTCCCGGAACCTGGGAAGCGGACAGCCTCAGTCCTTTAATTATGCCTACATTCCGGAATTCAGCCGGTATTATTTTATCAGGGATTGGGCGTATATTGACGGCCTTTGGTCCTGCACTATGACTGTGGACGTTTTGGCAAGCTGGAAAACGGAAATCGGATCGGAGACTATGTATGTTTTGCGCTCCGCTTCCCAAAATGACGGCAGTATTGTTGATACAAAATATCCAACTAAAGCCGGGGTGAGCTATGAAGCAAAACAGAATAACCTAAATCCTTTTGCTTCTTCATATACTGGTGGATATGTGGTGGTGGGAATCATTAACGAAGCTACTACCACCATCGGATGTGTATCTTATTATGTTTTTACAAATGCGGAATTCAGGGGTTTTTCCAATTATCTATTTCATAATACTACCTATCTGGGGTCCATCAGTGATATATCTGACGATTTGTTGAAAACCCTTTTTAATCCGTTTGACTACATAGCGTCCGCTACGTGGATTCCAGTCGCTCCTCCTATGGGATCATCGGTAAATTCTATCCCCATAGGATGGTGGTCTATTTCAGCATCCGCTCATGAACTGGGCGCCACCATCCGTTCAAGCGGAACAGTCACAGTCCAAATTCCTAAACATCCCCTTGCAGCGACCCGTGGAGAGTATCTAAATACGGAACCTTATGCGCAGTATTATCTTGATTTTCCCCCATTTGGCTCTATGAGTATTCCTGCGAATTCAATTTCAGGACAGACCACTCTTGACTTTGCATGGTTTGTCGATTGCATCAGTGGATGGGGAAAATTGTTTATTGGTGCGCCTACAGCTGCTTCACCCTTTACAATCTCTCAAGGAATGGTGGGTGTTCCCATTCAAATCTCAAAAATGCCAAAAGATATATTTTCTCCTATCATGGACAAATACAATGCAATGGGTCGCACAGGATGGGATAAATTCGATAATTTTACTGACAAGTTAATGACAACCTTAACAGGAATCGGAACAGCCTTACAAACCGCAATTTCTCCCATTCAAACTCTTGGAAGTAACGGGGATTTTACTGCTGGTTTATATCCGATTAAACTCACAGGAATTTTTTCCAATATGACTGATACTAATACTTCCGAATTTGGACGGCCGTTATGTAAAAATGTTCAAATTTCCACTTTATCCGGTTATGTCCAATGCGCCCACTCCGATGTGGTTATTCCCGCTACTGAAAGCGAATTGGCAGATATTGGAAATTATTTGATTAACGGCTTTTTCTATGAGTAGGTGATCATATGCCCTGGATAAGCGGAAACTATTACTTGTCACAGGCTGAGATGGAAAACAATGCACAACTGGTAGCGGACTATGCAGCTGCAAACGGCTGGACAAAAACTGCCTGTGCTGCTATTCTGGGGAATATGCAGGCCGAGTCCGGGATCAATCCGGGTATCTGGGAAATGTTGACCCCGTACTTCGGAGGATATGGCCTGGTACAATGGACCCCATACACAAAGTATTCCGACTGGGCCACAGGGGAGGGCTATACCTGGCAAGATAACGGAGATGCTGAAATGGCCCGCATCTCCTATGAAGCTGCCAACAACTTGCAATGGTTTTACAATGCGGAACTGGGAATCCCTCCCCCGTGCACCTTTGAGCAATTCCTGAAAGCTGACCTGTACGATCTCCAGGACAGCACAAATTTCTGGTTATGGTTTTATGAACATCCTGCGGACCCAGGACCGGCAACACAGGCCTTGCGTTATTCCTATGCGCAATATTGGGACAGTTATATTGAATGGCATGGGCTTGGAATTCCGATCTGGTTACTGTTCAAATTTAATGATTGGAGGCGGTTTCATTGAGTGCGCCTTACTCTTATGAATTCATAAATACCTATAATGGCATGATTGACCCGTCAACGGTCCATTGCCACAACATAAACCTGACCTGGTTTTTCAAGAGATATCTGCTGGAACGGGCATTCTCCGTTTTCAAATGGGAACTACCCGAAACCTGGAGTATGGACTATTTTCGCTATGTCCTGTATATGATGGGTTATATTGTGATCGTCAATACGGACCGTTTCGGAGTGATACCACAGATTGCCGGGCTGCGTGGCTACAATGTCTTTTACCAGCCCACCCACGCCATCGTGGTGAATCCCCTAATCAGCGGTATCCTGGAACCGGAGATAGATACGCAATGCACGGTGATCAAACTGACCCCGGATTACATGGGAATCGGGGACCTAATCTCCTACTATGCGGACCTTATGGCCCTGGCCGGGGAAGCTGCCGGTATGAACCTGATCAACAGCAAACTGGCCTACCTGATCGGAGCGCATAACAAATCCACTGCGGAAGCCATGAAAAAGCTGTTTGATATGGTCCAGGCCGGGAATCCCATGGTAGTCTATGATAAAGACTATGCAAAGGAAGATAATGCTCCGATCCTGGAATTCTTCTCCCAGAACCTGGCACAGAACTTCATTGCCCCGGATATCCTGCTGTCCATCCGGAAGCTGGAAAACGAATTTGACAGCAAGATCGGCCTTGCCAACGTCAACAGCGAAAAGAAAGAGCGTTTGACGAATGACGAAATCCAGGCCAACCGGGATGAAACCTATTCCCTGGCGGAAATCTGGATGGAGTCTGTCAAATCCGGAATTGAAAAAGCAAAAGCCCTGTTTGGCCTGGAAAAATTCTCTGTGGATTGGAGGTTTGACCACGATGAGCGCAACACTGTCGATCCTGGGACTGTACAATTACAATAAACTGCTGTTCAGTGGTTTTGTGCTTCCTGACGGTGTGGACCGGGATACCGTGATCAATAATCTCCTGATGGAATGCGCAGAGTTTGAAGCCCTCTATCCGGACCCAAATTTCATGCAGTCCGCCATTGCCTATTGGTCCCGAACCATGCTTTCCGTCTGGCAGAAACTGTACGACACCACAAAGCTGGAATATAACCCCATTGAAAACTATAACCGTCACGAGGAGTACACGGATGAGTCCGAAAGCATCTCCTCCCGGAACAGCTACGAAAACGCCGGGTTTGTGGATGCAGGCAAAGCAACCGGAGAACTGACCCACAAAGCGCATTTGTACGGAAATATCGGTGTGACCACTTCACAGGAAATGATCAAGCAGGAACGTGAGGTTTCAGATTTCAACATCTATGACAGAATCATTTCCGATTTCAAAAAACGTTTCTGCCTGATGATCTATTAAGGAGGAATACCATGAACAGATTCCCTTATACCAATTTCCATGATATCAACCTGGACTGGATCATTAAAACATTAAAGCAAATTATAACAAAACTTGAAAATCTCCCCTCCGGTGGCGGCGGTGGCGGCGGTGGTACAGATAACTATAACGATTTGAACAATAAACCGCAAATCAACGGTGTAACACTTTCTGGAAACAAAACCACAAGTCAACTTGGAATTTCGGTACCGTCCCCGTATACAAGCAATCCCGCGGCACTTGGAACCGCGTCCCCCGGATCATCTGCAAACTATTCACGCGGTGATCACGTCCATCAAAAACCGATTTACAGTAAATCGGACGTGGGCCTTGGGAATGTAGACAACGTTCAGCAGTACAGCGCGTCAAATCCGCCCCCATATCCGGTAACCAGTGTAAACACATATACCGGATCCGTTGTTATTTCAGCATCCGATACAGGAGCTATTGAATTGCCGGAAAATGCAAGCGAGGGAGATTTCCTGGTATATACCGCTACAGGATGGGATGCTGTTACACTAGCTGAATGGCAAGGAGGGAACTATTGATGGCAATTGAACTTGTGGACGCAACACAACTTGATTCGGATTTAACCGATATTGCCGATGCTATCCGATTAAAAGGTGGAACAAGCGCTCAGTTAACATTCCCCTCTGATTTTCTTTCAGCAATTGCCGCAATACCGTCCGGTGGTGGGCTCGCGCTGGATGATATTGCAAATGGCACAGAACCAAGCGGCGCTATAGAAGTCGGAGCCAACAATATTTTATCGTTCGCGTTCAAAGGCCGCGTAAATATCACAAGAGTAAAAATGCTTTCAATAACTAATAATATTAATAATAATGCGTTTGATGGATGTACAAGCATTACAATTGCAATAATTAAAAAAACAAGTAATAACATACGAAGCGGGGCAAGTATTTTGGCCGGTTGCACTTCTCTAATAACGGTTGATGCTGATATGCTTGGACAATGGGGTCAGTATCTTTTTTCAGGATGTTCAAATTTTAATACATTAATCATTAGAAATACTACTCCCGCTACTTTGTGGGGAGGAGTTGGCGTTTTTAATAACACCCCATTTGCAAATGGAGGGGCGGGAGGAACCATTTATATTCCAGAATCCCTTTACAATCATTTGGGGGATGGAGGAGCAAGCGATTATAAAGCGGCTACAAACTGGAGTACGCTGGACAGTTACGGGACTGTCACATGGGCAAAAATAGAGGGTAGTGCATATGACGGTTATTACGCGGACGGAACCCCAATTTAAGGAGGAAGTAACATGATTAACAATTTCCCCTACACTAATTTCCATGATATAAACCTAGACTGGATTCTTCGGAAAATCTATGAACTGGAATCAAAAGATACCACAGATAATGAAAACAGCATTTACAATGTCAAAAAATACGGAGCTGCAGGTGACGGTGTGACCGACGATTATGATGCTGTCATGACCTGTATAGGAAGCATTGACAACCCCGGATGCATCTATTTTCCTCCCGGACAGTATTACATCTCTGCAAAAATCGTTGCTGAAAACATCTCCTTTATTGGAGCCGGTAAAAATCTATCTATTCTCATTTTCGATGGAACCGACGGCCTGGACCTAACACAGACAGAGTATCCGGACACAACAAATACCAACTGTGTGACTATTGCAAACCTGTCCCTGTGGCAGCAACAGAAATACGGGAAAGCCCTGAAAATTTCGGGGTCCATTCCCGGAAACCGAACTACACAGGCCCCGGCTGTCTACAATGTGCAGATTGAAAGCGCAGATGGTAATAAATTCACTTCGGGCTGGTTAAATGGTATAGAATTCAATAACTGCAATGGGGGTTATATAGATCACTGCGGTATTACCGGAAGCATTGACCCAATCCTACAAGAGCCCTATTATGACGGAATCAACGGTGTTGTCCTTGCTTCTGATACAATTCCTCATAGCACAGATTATAAGATCACAAACAGCTTTATCAATTATTTCCAACAGGCGATTTATTCTACAGTGTTCGAGGGATTGCATTTTGTCAATAATACTGTGCTGGGCTGTGAGAATGGTATCAAAACCGTAGGTGCAAACCTGTATCCTCTGATCATTGCCACAGACAACCATTTCAATACCGCAGATAAAGCCCTGGATATCCAGAATATCAAAGAAA
>CAZIQW010000079.1:0-8883 GCA_964541585.1 uncultured Dehalococcoidales bacterium
CGCTCTTCCGATCTCGTCTGGCTGAAGCTCAAAATATAGCCCACCTGGGTAGCTGGGAATGGCATATTCCGGGCAACAAATTATACTGGTCGGACGAAGTGTATCGAATATTCGGTCTGGTCCCTCAAGAATCTGAGTTTATTAACTATGACTCTTTTTTGGCTTATGTCCATCATGACGACAGGGCGAAGGTCAAACAGGCTGTAATCGACGCGCTGGAAAAAAATATCCCCTACAACCTTGAACACCGTATCATTTTAAAAGATGGTACAACGCGTTACGTTCATGAACAGGCACAGGTTATCTTTGATGGCGAAGGGAAACCTGTCCGCATGTTCGGGACCGTTCAAGATATCTCCGCCCCCAGGCAAGCGGCCGAAAAGTTGAGGCAAAGCGAGGAAGAATTGCGGGCTCTCTCTCGCCGGCTGGTGGAAGTTCAGGAGAATGAACGGCGTACAATCGCCCGCGAACTGCATGATGAGATAGGGCAATCTCTGACTGCCCTTAAGATGCTTCTGGCCCAGGCGGGACATTCGGCAACCGGAGACCAGCAAAACAGTTTAAATGAGGCCAAAACTGTAGTCAGCGACCTTATGCAGCAGGTACGGGAATTGTCTCTCAAGCTCCGGCCCAGCATGCTGGACGATTTAGGGCTGCTCCCCACGCTTCTCTGGCATTTCGAGAGGTTCACCAACCAGACCGGTATCCGGATAAATTTTAACCATTTCGGGCTCCAAACCGCCCAGAGCAGGCTCTCTCCGGAGATCAATACCACTGTCTACCGCATCACACAGGAAGCTCTGACCAACATTGCCCGCTATTCCGGAGTAAATAGCGCTGATATAACTTTGCGCCTTGACGATGATATTTTATTTCTCAGTATAGAAGACAAGGGACACGGTTTTACCGTATCCCGGCTTGACGCAAACACGTCAACCGGCCTCAGCGGTATGCGGGAAAGGGTGCATTTGCTTAAAGGCAGAATTATCATCGATTCCGCCCCTGAGAAAGGCACCAGTATCCTGGTTGAGATACCCGTACCTGTTAAGTAGCCGTATTATATTCAGCAAAAGGAGATAATCCATGAAAACACTGACCGAATATTTGTGGTTTACCACCCATCACCACCGCGAGTTTATCAATATTACCGATAAGGTCAAGCAGCTGGTGGAAAAAAGCGGGATTAAAGAAGGCTTTGTTCTGGTATCCGCCATGCATATTACTGCCGGAGTATATGTTAATGATGCCGAACAGGGATTAATCGATGATATTGAGGAATGGCTGGAAAAACTGGCCCCCTACGGGCCGGACTATAAACACCATCAGACAGGCGAAACCAACGGAGATGCTCACCTGAAAAGCCTGCTTGTCCATCACCAGGTAATCGTTCCGGTGACTCACGGTTATCTGGATTTGGGCCCCTGGCAGCAGATTTATTATGCTGAGTTTGATGGGCAGAGAAAAAAACGGGTTGTCTTGAAATTAATGGGAGAGTAAAATTCTGTTTTATTTCAGTCTGGTGCGCCGCAATATCATTAATGCCCCCGGCATCAGTCCTTGAGATGTATCAAAACGGTTTTTGGTTATATCTTTGATGTTACCGGCAGCTATCAATACGCTATCTGGACGGCAGCCGGTTTAGCCGTTATAGCCGTTGTTTTAACAACCTTTATCAGACGTACTGCTGAGGAATCTCTTATAGAACGCGCCAGGTTTAAGTCCGGTTAAATCCTTTCTCTAAATGGTGTCCTCGTTTCAGCCCCCCGCCGGGAGACAGCCCGGCACTACCGCGAGATTATTCCGCTGAATATTATTGATGTTTAATCAGGCTCCAGCTGAACCTTTTTTTAAACCTGTCCAGGATTGTGATGGTCTTCATCCCGAATAGCCCCATAAAAATAGCATTCCCGGCGGCATGTAATGTATCAAACCAGATACTGCTGAACTGGTACAGGATAAACGTCCGCAGTGTAAGAGGGTATGAGAATGAAGCCCAGTACCATGTGTTCATTATCCAGCCGTAGAGGTAGCCCCATATAAACCCCAGAATTATGAGTCCCGGCCTGCCGGGTTTCAATCCCCTGAAACAGGCGGCAGTCATTCCCGCCAGACCCCAGGCAAACATCTGGTACGGAGTCCACGGCCCTTGCCCCAGGAAAAAATTGGAGACCAGTGCGGTAACTGCGCCCACCATAAATCCGGCTACCGGCCCGAAAACATACCCCGCGCAGATAATCAGGTAAGTGCTCGGCTGAACGCTGGGTATGGTCGCAAATGGTATTCTGGCCACGGCGGATATGGTGCTCAGCATGGCAATCAGGGCTATTTCTTTCGAACTGATGGCCCTGGATTCAAATTCAAATAACCCGGCCATAATAACCAGAATAACCATCAGGGTAATCACCAGTCCCCAGCTCCAGGTATCTCCCGGAAAGGTTGAAAACAGCAGAGGAATCCAATAGGACGTTGAGCCGACAACCGGGATTAATGCCAGGCAAACGTAACTTATTTTCAATTTATTACCCGTAACAGTTCATCCACGTTCAGAGTATCCCCAGGAATTCCGTATTTTTCGAAAGGTTGGACCAGGCGGTTTATCTGCGGCGAAAAAAGCAGCGCCCGCGACAGCACTTCGTGTTTTCCGCCGTCCACCCTGATTTTTCCTTCGCTCATTAAAATCACCCGTTCAGCATAATCTGCGACTATTTCCACATCATGGGTTATCAGAATTACTGTATTACCCAGCCTCACATAGTCTCTTAAGAAGCTCATTAATTCTGTTTTCAGTCGGTATTCCATGCCCCTGGTAGGCTCATCCAGAATTAGAATCTTCGGTCGGACAGCCACTACCGAAGCCAGAGCTACCCTCTGCCTCTCACCCCCGCTCAGAGAGCGGGGATACTGCCGCCTGTATTCTCTCAGTCCGAATCTGTCCAGAACGTCTTCAGTCCGCAGCCGTATATCCACCTGGCTGTATCCGAGGTTTTTCAACGCGAAATTTATCTCATCCTCAACCATATCGGCAAATAGATGGTCGTTGGGGTTTTGCGATACGAATCCCACTTTTCGGGACAGTTCTGCCGTAGTGGTTCTCCGGGTATCCTTTTCATATACCGTGACAGTTCCGATGGTTGGTTTCAAAAGACCGTTAAAATGTTTAACCAGCGTGGATTTTCCGGCAGTATTCCGGCCCATAATGGCCACAAATTCACCTTCCCTTACCTCCAGATTAATTCCTTGCAAAACCTTTATTCCTTCCGGATAAGAATAACCGAGCTTCTCGACTCTTATAGCCGCAGGTTTTTTCCGGCCGTTTGCTTTTAACTGCGCATTGAAGTCCCGGGCTGGCTCCTCTTTGCAGTTTTGTTCCTGTGATAGCTTCTTGCCGCGCGTGCTTTGCAGCATCCCCTGAAGCAACACTCTCCCTTCTTTTACCGTCAACGGAATATCTCCCGGCCCGGCATTATGTTGTCTCAGCTTCTGGGTCAATCTAATTAACGGCGGTAAGCCGATTCCTGTATCGCTTACTTTCTGATAACCACTCCGCAATACTTCTTGAACATCACCGTCTATTAGTTTTCTTCCCCTGTCCAGCACGATTAATCGGTCGACATACGGCAATACCCTTTCCAATCGATGTTCAATCAAAATTATCGTAATCCCGAGCTCGTCATTCAGTTTTTCGATTGTCGAAAGTAAGTCCTCAGCGCTTTGTGGGTCCAGTTCGGATGTCGGCTCATCCAGTACCAGGACTTCGGGATGCAGCGCCAGTATTGAGGCAATCGCCACTTTTTGTTTTTCGCCTCCGGATAATTCCCTGGTCTGCTTGTGCCGCAGATTGAATATGCCCAGGGCGTCCAGTGATTCCTCAATCCGCCGGGCAATCAGGTTTCTGGGAAAAGCCAGGTTTTCCAGACCGAAGGCCATTTCTCTTTCAACATCGGTGGCAATAATCTGATTTTCCGGGTCCTGGAATATCATTCCGACTCTGGCGGCAATTTCCTTCGTGGAACAGAGCATTATATCCAGGTCCTGTACCTCTACCTTTCCCGCAATTTCTCCCCCGTAGAAATGAGGAATCAGACCGTTAAAACAGCGGCCCAGGCTGGATTTCCCGCTGCCCGATGGACCGGTTACCAGCACAAATTCCCCGTCTTGAATTTCAAGGCTGATATCGTCAAGAACAAGGTCTCGAGAATCAGTATACCGGAAGCTTAAATTCTCAACTTTAATCAATCTCTAACCTCTTTTTCATCATCGCCAGGGGTACCATAGCCACAATAAGTATCACGAGCGCTGCAGGAAAGTGCCATTCAAAACTGCCTGCATCAAACGGCTGCAATGCCGGGTAATACCGGTAATCTCCTTGCCCCAAACATCGGATTAGTATCCCCAAAACCAGGGAAATCAGGCTGACCGCCAGCATCAAAACATCCGCGGGAGTTAATTTAATCTCTTTATAGAAGCTTCTCCGGGTCCCCGAACCGAATGCCCTGGCTTCCATTGCTTCGGCTATCTGAACAGTTCTGTCCAGTGAATTACACAGCAAGGGGATAATAACCGCGGTTCGATTCCTAATTCGCTGCCTCATATTGCCCCGGTCAAGCTCCAGACCTCTCGTTCTCTGGATATCGCTGATACGCTCTGCATCATCTATCAGGGCGGGGACAAACCTGGTAGATAAAGAGGTCACCAGTACCGATTTGTAAGGTATCTTGATTTTCAGCAGGACCTGCATAATGTCATCCGGATGTACGGTAAGCGTCAGCAAGACAAAGGCTGATATTATAGCCATAAGCCGCAGGGACATACTTATTCCGTATACCAGCGCTTCCAGAGTTACCGCAGGAGTTCCTAGAACCGGCAGCCGGAAAGGAGCTTGCCAGAGTACGTTCATCCCGTTCTGGTTAATGATAATGTTAAAAGCGATTATCATCAGAGAAAGATAGAGAGTGAATTTCATAAATGACGACCACTCCCGCCATATTCTGGCCGCGGCTGTCAGTGGTAATGAAGCTAAAAATAATAACAGCAGATAGACCGGATGGTTAAAAATCAGTGCCAGAACCATCAGAATACCTGCCCACAGAATCTTGCACAGAGGGTTGACCTTATGTATGCAAGTATTCTTCTCCCGGTAACGAAAGCGCATCAGGGTAACCTGATTACTTTTCTATTTTCGATAACTGCCGCAAAGGCATACTTGAGGGTATCGTCAGATTTTAGCAGTATATCCACCGCGCTTTTAACCCCGGTCTTATCCGTTCCTGAAATCATCCAGGTTGTATTTTCACATACACCGGTTCCATCCGGATTCCAGGGATTTTGCGTTGCCTGTATCAGTCCGGTCCCGGCGCCGTATATTGGACCGGTCTTTCCATCGCTTCCCAGTGTTACCAGTTTTCCATTTTCAAAATAGGCCCAAAATCCCAGACGCCTCCACTGCTGGTTTAGCTCGGAGACGAGCCCGTTTTCCGTAGAGCCGATGATTATCAGGTGGGCGGATTCTTTCTCTTCCTTTGATAATTCAACCGATTCTTTACTGCTGATTGCTATGACCCCTGAATCTCTCAGCTCTTTTTCTAGTCTTAATGCTTCCTCTTGATACTCACCGTCCCAGGCAATGATGGTTGGATTGACATTACCGCCATATCCATATCGAAAAGTTGTCGGAAAACCGGCGATTATTGCCGGATTTGCCCGCTGGAATCCCCAGTTATGATAGTCCCAGTGTTCGATATCACCATCCTGCAAAGTGTATTCCAGCGCCCCTGTATTGGCCATTATTCCATTAATATAGAAAAACCAGTCCATCGGTACCGATTTGATACCCTGGTATTTTGAGTTGATATTACCAATACCGTTTACAAATCCGCCGCCGTAAGCTGTTTCTACCTCTGCCGCTTCGTTAAGAGCTTGCAGCGCATCGATGTTTCCGGATACAGGCACTGTCTTGTCAAATAGCAGTTCCTTACCGAAATTTTGAGTTGCAATTATCCTCACCTCTGTGTTGCCGGTGCTGTCGCTGCTGGCGCTGTCAGCCACGGTTCCTGGTAAGGGAGCCTTTGCGCAGGCACATACCGCCAGCACGATAGTCAGCAACAAAATGAAATAATATATCTTCTTGCTCATTACACGCCTTGAAACGATTCTAAGCATCTCCCGGATTAATATTTTTCCTTCTCCTGATAATTATCAAAACAACCAGGCCGATTACCAAAATTCCCGCAATTATAATGATTATCCATAACCAGTTAACCGGTGTATTACCGGATTCTACCCGGGTAATCGCATTCTCTGGCACTTCCTGTACGTTTTGAGGAGTGGAATGAATTTCATCATCTGTAACATTTAACACCGGGATACCAGTCTCCGGGATACTGCTATGAGCTTCTTCATCAGTCATCACAACCTGTACCGGCGTCAGTATTTCCGTCTCATCCTTTTCCTCCGGAAATTCACAGGCTATCACCGCAAAGGTGGAAAAATGACTTACTTCAGCCCGTATGGTTTTTGTTTGCGGGTCTACGGTGCTTTCCAGTTCTCTCCATTGTTTTTCGGCACTATCCCGGACGGCAATAACCATCTGGCTTTCGTCAGCATCCCGGGGTATCAGAGAAACATCGTATGAATATACCAGTATAATTGGTGGATTGAAAACGGCTCCATCCGGTCCCAGGTCATAAACAGCTCCGATAATATTGGAGTTGTCCGGAGGTTCCGGGGGATTGGTCTCTTTAGCGATACTGATATATGCCAGCGGTTTTTCATCGCCGGTTAAAGCTTTTATACCGCTCTCAATTATCAGGGTGCACATTAAATCCTGAGAAACTATCTGAATGTCATGGGTAAACCGGCTATTGTTATCGATGATACCCGAGACATCGGTCGCTCCGGCAGGCAAGGAAGGGGCAGGTGTCGGGGTTGGGGTCGTTTTAGGAGCGCTGCCTCCTCCGCCTCCCCCGCTGCTGGATACAGTGATTTTAAAGTTCCAGTTTTTGCTGGCTGTATTACCGGCTTTGTCGCTGACCGTTATTTTTACCGTATGGGTACCGGTACTGAGACCTCCGGCATTATAGCTTATCCTGGTGTCGGTAATAACGGCATCCGCAGTTACATTCTGGTCGTCCAGCCATATTCTGGCCGTATTTTTATCAATCCCGGAGATTGCATCCGCATAATCCGCGCTGATTGCCACAGCGGACTGGCTGACACTTCTCCCGGAAGATGGCGCCAGGCCGGATATCACCGGCGGGGATGTGTCTCTTGGCCACCCATTACCCATCAAGGCTATTACTGCATAAGCGGTCATCCATTCCGGATTTGACCGTAAAGATGCTGTACGCTTGAATGCTCCGTCATCATCCTGCAAGGTCAGAAGGTGTCCCACTGGATTATTGCCGTTTTTTACCCACTGGCTGCCGGTAGGGTCTTGCCCCAAATCATTAATCGCCATGATTACCCAGGAATCGACGGCTGAGTTCGTAGTCCCTTCGGAAACAAAACCTCCGTTATTCTGCTGTTGTGATTTAAGATAATCCACGGCTCCGGTAATATAGCTGGAATTCGGTGATTCGCCGCCGGCAATCAATGCGGATATTGTCGCAGCTGTGCTGTCGGCATCACTGGGTCCTCCCGCATACCAGCCCCAGCCGTTATCGTCATTCCGGTTATCCTTGATAAAATCAACCAGGAACGGGTTGATTTCTTCCCCTTCTCCGATTGCCGTAAGTGCCAGAATGCCCCAGACATCGTCATTCAATAAGGATTCATCCCCCATCTGAGTGCCGTCGAATAAATCCATTAGAGCACTGACATAATCGACACCGCCGAAGGAGCGGGGACTTTCCCCCGCAGCTACAATCGATAGTATCAACCTTTCCAGGTCAGTGGCCTTATCCGGCTCCAGATTTGTCGGGGCGCTATCCTTTAAATATTCAACAATGGATTTGTTGCCTGACTTCCAGTTGCTCGGGTCTTCACCGGCAGCCGCGATAGCCATGACCGCCCAGGATGAAACTGCAAAACCCCCGATACTGCCGTTATCCTCCTGGCTTTGGAGTAGATAGTCCAGGGCTTCGGTTATCCGAACGTCGCCGGTGTCCAGCGGATATATGAAGATGGAAAGGTCTTGTTGAAGGGAACTGCCGGGGTCGAAAACCGCGGATTGACCGGCCTTCTTACCGTCAACATAGAAATATATAGTTTTCCCGATGTCGCTTTCCGTTCCTGTTACCACCAGGCGGGTATCGAATGTCTCCGGCCCGCCGTATTCTCCTTCTTCGCTCATAACGATACGACCCCGCTCGACATTCTCTATCTCGGCGATAATGGTTGTTCCGGCAGGAGCGCTGGTTCCATTGATGGTTACGTTGCCGTAAAATTCTGCCGGCAGAGTGGTATCGGCTGAAACCGCTGTGGCAGGCACCAGTGTGGTTAAACAGGCCAGGACCAGTGAAATTATCAAAACGCGCTTTTTCAAATCACGGAAATATCGCATCACATTCTCCTTTCTTACAAACCGATTGCCGCCAGTTCACCGTCACCGGTCATAAAAAGCCAGTAACCTTTCCAGACATCCATCACTCTCGTCTCACTGTGAGGAACATCACCCGGCGCATTGTTAATAATTGTTATTTCATAGCTCTGCGTAACAGCATCAAAACCGATAAGATATGCCCACTTGCTCTCGACAGAGGTAAGCGCCGAGTTAGCTGAAGCTGGCTCTAAACCGGTATACCCGATGGCATTCCATCCGGCGGATAATTGTCTGGTAGGCGGGACCCGCCGTGGATTGGAATCAAAGACCGGTCTTAGCTCCGCATTGTCCACAGAGTATATCCAGATGCCTTCAAGGGGAGAAATGGTATCATCTGCCTCCAG
>CAZIQW010000080.1:0-5934 GCA_964541585.1 uncultured Dehalococcoidales bacterium
TTCATTGATCTGCCACAGGTACTCGAAATCGCTTTGATATAAATCGTCAAAAAAGGGCAGGTGCTCTTTGAAAAATGAAGTCTTAATATAATTTTGATAGATACTTTTCCAGTGACGGAGTTTCCAGTCCCCATCCTGGGGTAAGGTTACATCCATGATCCTGGTAAAACTGGAACTCTTACTAACGGGGATAGTTAAATAGCTGAAGCCTGTAGGAGTTCTGATTTTACTCCTGTTGGTGAAACCATTTTTTGAATATTGAGCTTCATCATAAATAATAAAGCAATCTGATTGGGCAAGCTTACTGAACAAGCCGATCCATGGGAGATAATTAGGCTGGTGTATGGTTGCTATTTTTTTTACCAAACCACCTCTCCACCCCTAGCTTTTCTGGCTGACCTTTAAGGAATATTAGTATAGACCCTTATTTAATTATACAATATATGAATGATAACACAACTCACACCAGAGTTGATCGATGATAATGGACCTCTGATTAATAGAAGCAATCCTGCTTCTTCGATTTTGGGTTGCTATCTTCAGGGTTATATGCAGCAATAGTAACGGGAACAAGTTCAGGTTCTCCATTCGAATCTATATCCTGTATGTTACCGCACTGAATACAAAGCTCATACCAGCCGTACTCATCCCTGTCTCGAATTAGCTTTCCCTGACACCTCTTGCACCTGTGTACTTTCATCATTTTTATCCATCCTCCCGGAAGATTTCCTATCAGTTTTCTTCAATCCAGTATCCAGTTACACTTTAAAATAACCATTACCCTCAGTATGTATTTCTAGTTTGTACCTGGTTTACCGAAACCAGCGTCTGATTCAAGTCCCAGGCTTTGATGAGAATACTGCGCAGGGCAGCCTGGTCTCTAATTTCGCCGGTTAAAATCGTGTTTTCACCCTCATGAGTAACGACCATCCCATCAAACCAGGCTGACCAGTCTCTATCCAGATTCCCCTGTAGCGTAATCGTATACACAACTGGCTTATCGATATCTCGGCTTTCGCTCCTGGATAACCGACTCATTGAATGCTCCCCTCCAGTACTTCCTTATATCTTGATTCTATATTGCGAAAGGCCAGTTTGAGACCAATCTTAAGTACAGGGCGAGGTACAGTTCTGGTACAGGTTTTAATGCTATGCTCGATGATTCAGTTGCCAATTAAATGATGTTATAATTGGGCATGATGATTTTTGGGTTCTATCAAGAACGGCGCACGAGAGAAGCCGCCACATGGAAAGGGATGGCATGACACCCGAGCAGTTACTGCAAACCAAGCTAAGCATTCCGCAGAGACGCCCGGTAGTGGTATCCCGGCCACAGCTTATTGAGCTTTTAAATGCCGGTATTAAAGGCAAACTCATTTTGATTTCAGCTCCCGCCGGTTTTGGTAAGACCACACTGGTTATAGAATGGGTTTCCGGAATCGGACAATCTGCAGGCTGGGTATCTCTGGACGAGAGAGACAACGATCCGGTTTTGGCTATTGAATATTTCATCGCCGCCCTGAGAAAGATTCAGCCTGATATCGGAGAAACCGCATTGACGATGCTCCGGTCTTCCCAGAACCTGCCGATGGTAAACATTTTGACTGACCTGATTAACGAGATATATACCCTTTCAAGGCAGTTCATTCTGGTTATTGATGATTATCACGTTATTCATAATACTGAAATACATAATGCGCTGGCATTTTTGCTCAATAATCTGCCGCCAAATCTGCATTTAGTCATCTTGACCCGGGCTGATCCCCCGATACCGCTGGCTCATTTGAGAGGTCGCGGTCAGCTAACGGAACTGCGTGCGGCTGATTTGCGGTTTACAATTGATGAGGTCACCCGGTTTCTGAAGCATGTCATGGATTTGAATCTTACTCCGGAGGAAATTTCTTCTCTGGATACTCTCAGTGAGGGTTGGGTAGCCGGACTTCAAATGGCCGCTATCTCCCTTAAGGGGCGGAAAGATCCTTCAGACTTTATTCGCAGCCTCAATATGAGCAACCGGGATATCCTGGATTACCTGTTTGAGGAGGTCTATGAGAGTCAACCCGAGGATATTCAATCCTTCCTTCTCGAGACCGCAATCCTGGGCCAATTAACCGGGCCTTTGTGCAACGCCGTCACCGACAGAAGTGACAGCGGTGCCATATTGAAAAGAATGATAAAGGCAAATTTATTTATTTTACCCCTGGATGAAGAAGGCCGATGGTACCGCTATCACCGGCTATTTGCCGACCTGCTGTTACATAATCTGGTGAATTCACAGCCGGAACGGCTGCCGGTTCTTCACGGGCGAGCCAGTGGATGGTATGAGCGGAACGGTTTGATATCTCTGGCAATTGAACACGCGATATCCGGCAAGGATTATACCCGGGCTGCGGGTTTGATGGAACAGTACGCTGAGAAAACTCTCATGCGCGGTGAGTTCACCAATTTCATCAAATGGGTGGATTCTTTGCCTGAGATAAACACCCTTGCCAATCCTGTCCTTATCATTTTTCGGGTACTGGCTGGATTACTTCTGGGCGGCACTCAGGAAGAGAAAGAACAGGCATGGCTGCATGAAGTCGCCCGACGCGATGCTCAAGGAAGGCTGGCCGGTCCGGTCATGTTAGTGCAGGCGGTTGCGGCTTGCGGGCAGGGTGATGTCCAAAGAAGTGCGGAATTAGCCCATCAGGCACTGGGGGTTTTGCCCCCGGAAAGTTCATTCTGGAGAGGCCTGGCTATCAGTTGTCTGGGACAGTTCAGCTTGTTGAGGGGTAACGTTCCATCCGTTCCTGTTGCTATTCGTCTATATAAGGAGGCTGTCTCGACAGGGGGAAAAACCGGGAATCTTTTCACGACTGTATTAGCCCTGCGGCGGCTGGCAGAGATGAATATCGCTGGAGGATACCTTCATGAAGCCCGGATTTGTTACCGGAAAATTGTAGATGTAGCTGTAGACAAGCAAGGCCAACCACTGCCGCTTGCCAGTTTTGGTTTCGTCGGGCTGGGGAAATTGGAATGTGAATGGTACCACCTGGAAGAGGCTGCGGTACTCCTGGAGCAGGGTATCCATCTGGGGGCAGGACAGCTGGGATTATGGCAGCTGGAGGGATATGTTAATTTAGCTCGTACCAGGCAGGAACAGGGCGATGCAGTCAGGGCCGGAGAAGCAATCAGCAAAGCCAGACAAATTGTGAATGAATTTCAGGATACAGGAGACTATGCTGCGTTTGTAGTGGTGAATGAGACCAGGCTGTCCCTGATACAGGGTAACCTTGAACCGGCGTTTAGGTGGGTGCAGGAAAGGGGGCTGGACAAGATAGCATGTCCGGAGTTGACTGATGAGAACAGTCCCAAAACCATTGCCGGACATTACATCTGTGAACTGGAGCAGACTGCTCTCGCTCGATTATATCTTTCAAAAAGATCGCCTTAAGAAGCTTTGAGCATTCTTAAACATGTCCTGGATTCAGCCGAGAGGCTGGGACGAAATGGAATAACGATTGAGATTCTGCTGCTGAAAGCTTTAGCTCATAAGGCTCAGGGTAATCTGGAAACAGCACTGGATTGTCTCAAAAATTCCCTCTTACTGGCGGAACCGGAAGGATATATCAGCCTGTTTATTGAAGAAGGACCTGACATGGCGAGCCTGCTGCAAGAAGCGGTGCGTCGAGCGATTAAGCCTGAATATTGCGGACGTTTACTGAAGGCTTTTTCCAGTCTTTCTTCGACCCCTGCACCTGTGAGTAAGACAATGGGAATTGTGGAACCGCTGAGTGACCGTGAACTGGAAGTACTGGAGCTGATTGCGAAAGGGTTATCGAATAAGGATATAGCAAGCAGGCTGTTTATCGAGCTGCGCACAGTCAAATGGCATACCGGCAATATTTTGAGCAAGCTGGGTGTCAAAAACCGCACAGAAGCAGTTGCCCGTGCACGGGATTTGAAAATTATCGGCAAATAAGTTATAAAATCCTGCTGATTATGTAACCTGCATTTCCCATGCGGCAGTGCCGCCCTCACCGGTTATGACAAATCGGACCCTTCTCCCTTCTACCAGGTGTTTTTCGGATTCAGCCCTTAACCGGCTAAAATCGGCCGTCTCCAGAAAAAGGCGGAGGATTTCCAGCTTCTCTCCCACGTCTGCGCTGCCGGGCTGGCTCTCCAGCAATATTTGTGCGAACTCGGCATGTCTTCTTTTGGCAAGCGTTTCAATGCAATGTTCCAGGTCCGGGACCAGTTTAATTTTTACCATAGCGGATTTCTCTTCCTCCCGGTATTTTACATTACCAGATTCGGCAATACCCTGCAATTAACCCTCATCTGTCAGTATGTGTTATAATTTTCACCATGGATTTGTATGAACATCCCCTGGATATTATATTTTAAGTGATTGCAGGCTATGGAAATTAACTGGCTTAAAATGTGGCAGGAGCTTATCACTGCCAGTCCGCATACCCCCGGCAGCGAGCCGATAAAAAGATACAAGGCTCACGCGCGCAGGGGCGATGAAAGACCCGACCCCCTGCTGGACTATATTCTTCACTTCCTTGACAGCAGGACAACCGTCCTGGATATCGGTGCCGGCGGCGGCAGATGGACTATCCCTCTTGCCGGAAAGGCCGGGACAGTTACCGCTGTTGAACCTGACAACGAAATGCTGAAGGTATTGCGCAAAAACATTAAAATTGCACAGGGAAATATTCAAATAATCCCCTCCTCGTGGGAAGAAGCAGAAATAGCCCCCCACGACATCGCCGTCTGTGCCCACTCCATGTATTCAAGTCCGGACCTGTCCTCATTTGTTCGTAAAATGGAGAAGCACGCTCCAAAAGCCTGCTTTATGGCTGTACGTTTGCCTCCCGTGGATGGAGTCATCGGTCAGCTCACAAAGACCATTTACGGACGTCTTTATGACAGCGCCAATGCCGTGGTAGCTTATAATGCCCTCTATTCTATGGGTATTTACGCCAGCGTACTGGTGGAAAATGATATCCGCCGCTGGGTCAATGATACACTTGAAGAAGCTTTCCTCAGGGCCAAACGGCATCTTCATCTGGAGACCGTAAATGGTTACGACGGACTGATTCGAGAAACCCTGGAAAAACGACTGACCCAATCTGTCGAGGGGTACGTCTGGCCTGACGGCATGCGCTCTGCATTGTTATGGTGGAGTCCCTCAAATGCAGCCGGATATGGATATTCGCCGTCAGATGGCGCCGGGGATTAACCCCGCGTTTCCTGTTTATTCCGGTTTTCTATCACTGCATGCTGAGCGATTAAAGCGGCGCCCAGAGCGCCGGTTACCTGGGGCTCCGGCGGAACGAGGCACTTCAAATTCCCTATTTCTTCCAGGGCTTTTTGGACTCCAACATTTTTGGCCACCCCTCCAGTAAACGCGGTTTCGGTTTCCAGCCTGATGCCCGAGCCCATAATCACCACCCTGCTGGCTATTGCCCTGTGTACCCCGGCAATTAAATCTTCTACAGCTTTTCCTGTTGCCCGAAGCGCTACAACTTCGGTCTCGGCAAACACCGTGCAGGTACTGCTTATATTACACATCTTTTTACTGGTTAACGAGAGGGGCCCCATTTCATCGAGTTTCAGGCCAAGGACGTGCGCCATTACTTCAAGGAACCTTCCTGTTCCGGCAGCACACTTATCGTTCATAATGAAATCGATGACCTTGCCTTTATCATTTATCCTGATTACCTTGCTGTCCTGAGCGCCGATATCAATAATTGTCCTTACATGAGGTATTAAAAAATGTATCCCGGCAGCATGACAGATAATCTCGGTTGTGGTAGCACTGGCAAACGGAACAGCATCGCGGCCGTAACCGGTCGATACCACATATTCAAGATTATGTAAACTTAATCCCGCCGGTTCTAAAGCCCTGTTGATTACCCCCTCTATCGCCCTGGTGACATTACCGCT
>CAZIQW010000080.1:5944-8841 GCA_964541585.1 uncultured Dehalococcoidales bacterium
GGGTATAACCGAACTGGAAATAATCTTGTCATTTTCCAGAATCACCGCTTTAGCGGTCCCGGCGCCTACGTCGATTCCTGCAACTGCCATAGTTATCTGGTCCTTTCCCTTGCCGCTCGGTCAGACTTGACTATTTCGGCAAAAGTTTCTAGTTTTGTCATCATCTGCTGTGTATTATAACTCCTGAAATCACAATAGTCCCCATCCAGAAGCAGCACCGGAATTCCCATTTCCTTCTCGATAACCTCTTTCGCCTTAAGGGGAAATATGCTGTACTGGCGGCAAGAGTAATGACGGAAAAAGATGACGCCCTCTACGTTCGATTGCCGGACTGCCTCTTTTAACTGGAGTATGTACGCCAGGCTGGAATAATTGGCCCCTCTGCCTCGCATATGTGAGTCAGCTACCTCTTCCCAGAGGTCTGTATAGGCTGCCGGAGGGTAAGAGCTTTTCATTGACGCCGAGGCGGTGACACATGCAGCCAATCCCAGCTCCCCGATCGCGGCTGCAAGAGAAGGATCGTGCGGCATCATCACGAGCATCACTCTCGGTGCCCCCTTTTTGACCACTCCCTTCCCGGCATCAACTCTATCTTCAAGTTCCGCCAGCAGGGTTTCCAGCGCTTCATTTCCTTCCTTCAACCCTCTCCCGATGCAGTTCAGCGAGAACGCCAGATGATAATCATTCTGACTTAAAGGCAGGGGATCAGCCTTGCGCAGGTCCTGTATCCGGCTGCAGAGGGAATTGAGCCTGTTGGCGACATCTACGGCTTCTCTTACTTCGCTTTCGGATAGCTGGCGGCCGGTAACCTGCTTGAACATTTCAATTGAGTTTTTCATCTCTGTGGCAAAGTATTTTACCTTTCGCGGGTTGATGCCGTCCGGCCATTGTTCCCCCTTTTCATCAATCGTATTATCGATGTAAGCCACCGGTATGCCGTAGAGTTCATGTAGAAGTTGATCTGTAGCCGGAGTCAGGTCACACAAAAAACAGGATGGAATAAGCAAATCCGGTTTGGGGACAATCCCCTTTACCACCGCCCCGAACCGGGTCTGTAAATAGGAACAAAAGGCGATACCGGGAGACAGCCCGTTTTTCTCGGCTGTTTCCAGGATGGGAATTATTTTATCAAACATGAGATTGAGAGTATTGCTCACCACTATGTCCGGTGAAGCGCAGTAAATATCTTCCGAGGTCAAGGCCAGTGCGGCTACCATCTGGGGAATGGGAGGATAACTCACATAGATTATCTTCTTTCCTTCCTCTTTTGCCAGTACCATGTCCACCAGTTCCTTCAGCCATATACCCAGAACCTTCCGTACACCGTTCAGTTCAATATCAAGGTATTTTTGAATCTTCGCTTTAGCCCGGCCTACATCTTCATCGCTTATTTCAAGGATGCTGAATGCCTTATCTATCCTCGGCATTTCCTTCTCTATTTCTTCTGGCTCAAAACCACACAGATTTAAAAATTCAGTATCCATAGTCTCACCCCTTTTGCATAGTACTGACGAAAGTCTCGATTCTCGTCCGAAACCCCCCTGTCTCTGATATATCATAATCAGAGCTAAGCCTCAGCAGCGGTATGTCAAGCTTTTCCAGCATCCTGTGTAATATACATCCTTCGACATCATATGAGTCCCGATACATCAGGGTATACCATACGACTCCGTCGATGCGATAATCTTTCATGAGGCCCAGGAGATTGGCGGCCCTTTCCGGGGCCGCTCCCCTGAAGAATGCGTCAGAAACTCTTTTCGTAAAGTAGCTGTCAGCCAGGGCTTGCAACAAATCATCTCCGGTGGACACATCCTGCCGGTAATTCCTGAGCCCTTCGGAAAACTCCTCAATGACTATCGACACCCCGGCCTCTTCCAGCAAATCCACGATTTTGGAGTCTCCCAGAGCCATCGTGGAACCTGCCAGAAGCACCCGCGGCTTTACAGGACCGGAGGGCTTCACCGTTCTCAGTTCATCATAAATTGATTGCAGGGTCTTTAACATCAAATATCTATCGGTGTAAAAAGACCTGTGATTCAGCGCTATAAATTCTTTACCGCTTATCGGCGGACAATCAGCTTTTCGCAGGCTGCTTATTTCCCTGAGAAGACTCCGCATCCTGTTAGCTAAATCGATTTCATCTCTCAACCCGGACGCTGTAATCTCGTTACCGGTAGACCTCTCCAGGTGGTCTTTAAGCAGCCTGAGACTCTCCAGGTAGTACTCAACCCCGTGGCTGGCTTTCACGTGAGGGACACCGAAGCGGAACACCTCCAAATCGGTATAGAAATCCCAGGAATCGGCTATTGCCCTGACATGATTATCGGTCACCGGTACAACAATCATATCCAGCAATTGATAAATAGATTCCTCCTTTAAAAGCCGGTAACCAATCTGGGCTCTGCAAAATGGGTCGAGAAACCTGGCAAGGCATGAAGCAGAAGCCGCTACCGGAGCCGAGTCTCCTCCTCGAGCCAGCGCTACCGGAACTGCCCCGCAGGCATGGACCATTTCCTCCGGCATATACCCGTTGGGAATATAACCGATAATCTTCTTTCCCTGACTTTTCATCTCCTGCAAATTAATCAGGTCGGTTTGTCCGTCAGGTAGCAATTTTCGCATTGTTTCCATAGCTTCTCCCTGAAATGGATTTTGGAGCCGTTTTCAGAGCGATATTGCAATTTTCCATCTGACAGATAATACCGCTTCCTGAAAATATGGCACGTTGATTACGACCTCTTCAATATGGGCTGTCAGAACCGGATTTCACCCGTGACAAAAGAAAATTTAATAGCCCTTATTATACACCTTCGAGCGGAAAATATAAATAGAAGTCTGCAACATCAGGGTATTTTCATTTATAGAGTAAACTGAGAGTATGGACAAAAAAGAAGAAC
>CAZIQW010000081.1:0-8741 GCA_964541585.1 uncultured Dehalococcoidales bacterium
ATGAAGTGCAGCGCATTTGTAACCGCATAGCTCTTATAGACAGGGGCGAAATAAAGCTTTACGGCAAGCTGGAAGAGCTCAGGCACAGCATGGGCAAAGGTGGAGTCGTAATAAAAATAGCAGGTGATATGCCGGGGCCGCTGCTCGCCGATATCAGGAATATATCCGGTATGGGATTTCAGGAACAAAAAGACAATGACCTCATTTTTTCTCCTCGAGAAGGCACGGAGATATCGGACATCATAAGCTACCTTTCAGGACATGGAATAAAAATAGAGGGGGCAACTAAAAAAGAGGCTTCTCTCGAAGAGATGTACTCCGCCATTTTGAAAGAGGTGGAACCGTAATGAGTAATGTAAGTCTTATAATAAATTCCAGTATCAGAAATAATCTCCGATCAAAAATTGTCATCGCCATGCTCATCGCAGTAACATTAATCTGTCTTTTTGGACTGGTCATTGCTTTCTGCCTTCTGGCAATAGCTCCGGCAATGAAGGCAATGGTACCTGACAGGCATTTATTAGAAAATTATCTCAGCGTAATTATATATGGTTCTTGCCTTATCGGTCTGGGCATTAACATGAATGCGTTTGCCCATACAATAACGCGGGAAAAAGCCAGAGGTAATATAACAGCCCTCATGGCGACACCGCTGACAACCGACCATATCTGGACAGGCAAAAGCCTTGCAGTGTTTTTACCCGGGCTGGTGATGGGAGAAATGCTCTGTTTGATTTCCCTGCTCGTCGTCAACTATATATACTTTGTTCCAGGGCCGGGTTTTCTGATCAATCTCCCAATGGCTCTCAGCAGCTTCGTAGCGGTACCGCTTATCTATCTCAGTTTAAGTCTGCTGGTGCACAATATCGGACTGACCGGAAATCCGGCGACTGCCAATGTGATAGTGCAGGTGTTTCTGCCTGCATTCACCGCACTTATGATCAATCTCGGGGTACGTAATATACTGGCCGCCTCATCCTGGCAATTCACGCTCGTGAACCTGGGTGTAGCTATGATAATCGGTGGTATCGCTCTCTTGCTGCGACCGCGACTTACCAGCGAAAGGATAGTCCTTTCGCATTAGGAGCAGATATGAGAACAATGCGCATTATTCTTCACAGGGATTTCCGGGAAATCCGGAGAACCATAGTTTTCCATATCGTTGTTATATTAGCTGCAATTATTACAATCGCCATAGCTGCGGGCATGAGCATCGCACTGGGCAGACAGCACTGGCTCAGCGAGCAGACGGCAAGGCCGTTGGTGGAAATGATTTTGAGCCTCGTAATCTATTTCCTGCCATTCCTGGTCATTATCACATTTATATGGGCATCCGGGAGCCTGTCGGTAACAAAGGAGAAGGTTAACGGAAACATAGAATGCCTGCTTGCCACACCGCTCAGTCCTGTAGCAATATGGATAGGCAAAAGCCTGGCGATATTCCTGCCCGGGTATATTATCTCGATTATCGCCACAGCGATTGTGATACTGACTGCTAATTTCGCTGTCATCATTCCGGCTACCGGATCATTCATAGTGCCCGCGCCAGCTTTAGTCACCGGCCTTATAATCAATCCGCTTCTGTTCTTCGCACTGCAATTATTCATCATACTGTTTTCACTCGCCAACAATCCCGACATAGCCATTGCCCCATCTTTCATTCTGGGATTCGGCTTGATGATGGGCATACCCATTGGGCTTGGCACGGGATTTCTCAACCTTGCATCATGGTCATTCGCCCTGTGGTATCTCGCCGGCACGGTTATCGCCTGGACTATC
This sequence comes from uncultured Dehalococcoidales bacterium, assembly GCA_964541585.1. Lineage (GTDB taxonomy): Bacteria > Chloroflexota > Dehalococcoidia > Dehalococcoidales > UBA3254 > CAZIQW01. The sequence goes on from CAZIQW010000081.1 coordinate 1,780, forward strand.
GTCCTCTATCTCTCCCGCCTGCTCACCCGGCAAAATATTGTCCTGTCAAGCAAGGGTGAGTGAGTTGAGCTAGTGCCCTGTTTACAAATGTTAACCCCTGTGTTATTATAACCATTAAGGTTTTAGATATGAAACAAATAAAGTCAGTCGGAATGGCCGAAGCCAGGCCGAAACTCACCCAGCTTGTTGAAGAGGTATATTCCGGCGGGGATCCCTACCTGATAGTTGCAGGCAGCCGGATAAAAGCGGTACTTGTGGGGATAGAACAATACAATGACATGATAGAACGCCTGGAAGACCTCTCCGACTCTGCTGAACTTCTTTACGCTGAATTCGGCGAGGAAGCAATAATGCCGTTTGAAGAACACTTAAAGAAGTCAAAAGAGCTAAAGAGTGGCGTATCGGCTTGAGATCAGCCATATTGCCCATCGTCAAATTCGCAGACTTCCTTCACCGGCACAAGAGCGAATAAACAAAGCGATTTCCGGATTGGCACAGAACCCCCGTCCAACCGGCACTAAAAAATTAACTGCAAGAGAAGGATATCGAGTACGGGTGGGAGATTACCGGATCCTGTATACAGTGAACGATGAGGCCAAGGCAGTCATTATCTACCGGGTGATGGCAAGGGGAGATGCCTACCGATTTAAATAGAATAACCGATAACCGCTTTGTGCTGTCTCATACACTTATCCGATAGAACATCGTACTGTCAAGCAAGGGAGAATGAATTTGATCCCTTTTCCTGTAAACTACAGCCGAAGTTCTATATGCCATTTATTATGTCCGAATAAACAATCGCACTTTTATATTGACAATAGCTACGATTTACAATAATCTAATAGCTATACCGAGCTATGCCAAGAGCCACTGTGAGCAAAAGTCCGTTTCTAATCAGTGCCGACGCTTCAAAATGTGCCGGTTGTCTTACCTGTATGCTGCGTTGCTCTTTTAAACTTGACGGAACTTTCAATTTATCCGCAGCCAGAATCCAGGTCAAAAAACTGATCAACCAAACTAACGAGTTCGAAATTTTTTTCACCGATACGTGTAATCAATGTGGAGTTTGCGCCGGCTATTGTCCGTATGGGGCTTTAACCTTACAGAATACAAGGAAAGAAATATAACATGGGACTTCCAGGGTATGCCGGAAACATCCTGTATATTGACCTCACAAGCGGCAGAATAAGAAAAGAGCCTCTTGACAGCAGTCTTGCCAAGGCTTACATCGGCGGGGCCGGCATCAACAATAAGCTGGCTCACGATATCATACCTTACAACGTTGACCCGCTTTCCCCTGACAATGCAATTATTATAGGTACAGGCCCCTTCAACGGCACGATGATACCAGGGTCCTCTCAGGTAATGATGATTTATAAGTCACCTCTTAACAATTCATACTACCACAGCAACGGCGGTGGTTATTTCAGCCATTATCTTAAATCATCAGGTTATGACCATCTCGTTATTACCGGTCAATCAAAAAGGCCGGTGTACATTAAAATTCAGGATGATGATGTAGTCCTGTGCGACGCCGGTTATCTCCGGGGTAAAGATGTATTTGACACTACGGATGAGTTAAGGCACATCCATGAACCGTGCAGCATAATCCCGATCGGCCAGGCCGGAGAGAACCTGGTAACCATCTCGGTAACACAAATCGACAAGGGGGGCACGATTGGCTCAGGTGGTCTTCCCGCTATTATGGGATCGAAGAACCTTAAAGCTATCGTTGCCGCGCGGGGTACGAAAAGCATTGCCGTAGCCGATCCTAAACGTCTCCGGAAACTCACCGACGAGATATGGGGCAGAGTGAAGAATTATCACCTTCGTGGTGAGATGATGCGTGGCGGTGCCATGACTATGACCATGGGCTGGGTGCCGGAGGGTTCCATAGCAAGAAGCGCGTCTGTATTAATGCCATATCCGCCGGATGTAAAAGAGCTTAAGGAAAAAATCTACGATATACACAGGGGAAGTCGCAAGAAAATAGCCTGTATAACCTGTCCCATGTCGGATAAGGATCGCCTGGATTTACCTGAATGCGGCATAATTACATATGATACTGCGGTATCTGCCGGTTCGGCATTGATGACGGTTTCACCTGCTTTCGGACATCGCGATACGGGAAATCCCCTTACTAGATACGCAGACGCACTGAACTTTTTCGATAAAGTCAACCGCTATGGCATCGACCGGTTATATAGCTTTGAAGGGCTCATCGACTTTGTGGTTACTCTCTACGAGGATGGAATAATTACCGCAGCAGATACCGGTGGCATAGAGTTAAACCGCGATTATAATACACTGATGACACTGACTAATATGACTACGTTAAGAAAGGGGTTTGGTGATATTCTTGCAGATGGAGTAGTTGCCGCTGCAGAACGCATTGGAAAGGAATCGGACAAATATGTTCGAAATGTTATTAAAGGGCAGTTTATTGCATTCGACCCGAGGCTATTCGGGTTTGGACCAATGCAATTTGAGGCAATGGTATATCCCGGTCGCCCATTAGGAGCAGCCGCAGCTATGGGAGCGCCCACATATAGTCCGGGTTGGCCGATACAGGACATTATCAAACAGGCTGGAAGGTGCGGAGTTCCCGAAAAAGCAATGAGCCGTATTTTCACAGGGAATTCTTTTAATGTGGGCAGATTGGCAAAACACGGTGAGGACTTCTTTAATCTGTTCAATATGTTCGGGCAGTGTCACCGGCTTTACATTTCAAGATTTTACAGCCTGAACATTCTGGCTGAATTATACTCGGCGGTTACAGGTATTGAAACGTCTCCGGCGGAACTGAAGAGTGCCAGTGAACGTGTGTGGAACTTGTGGAAGTCGCTTAATTATCAGGCAGGATTTAACCGTAAGGACGATGAACCTCCTGATATATGGTTTCAACCTCTTAAGGGTGCGGACAGGGACTATTACCTGAAAGATTATTTCCTGTCGACCGGACTGAACAGGCTGGATATTGACCGATATCTAGATGATTACTACGACGAACATGGCTGGGATAAGAAAACCGGAGCGCCCGCTGATGAGGGAAAAATTTAGCAATTTTTCCGGATGTCAAATTTTTTTATCCTATAGCAATAAAATCGTCATAATTACATTGATGAACGATATAAAACGTTCATAAGCTCAACCCTGATAATTAACTGCAAGGAGGCATGAGAAAAATGGGAACAACGACGACTTTTAATACATGTATGGGCAACGGATGCCATGCGGGCTGTATTCACAAAACCTATGTCAAAGACGGCAAAATCATGAAAATCGAAAAGGTCGTCTATCCTGATGGCGAAGAGGGTGTAATGTGTGTGAAGGGCATAGCGGGAGTACATCTTCCTTCTCATCCCGACAGACTGAAGTACCCCTTAAAAAGAGCGGGAAAGCGGGGTGAGGGAAAGTGGACGAGGATAACCTGGGATCAGGCGCTGGACGAGATAGCCGATATAATAAAGGACATAAGGGCAAAATATGGACCGGCAGCGGTTTCCCTGTCGCCCGTGTGGAGCAGCACTAACCCTGCATCAGGGATATCTACCGCACTGGGCCTCCGGTTACGCAATTTACTGGAAGCTACCGACCTCAATCTGGGAATGCCTGTAGACTCGAATATCATCTTCGCAAGCTATTTTACCTATGGAGCAGCACCGGGCGCATTTGCCGACCCCCGTACGCTTATTGAAGGAAATACAAAATATGTCATCATATGGGGCACCAATCCGGCCGAAACATCGTTCAGGCTGATGAAATACCTCAATAAAGTACAGCAGAAGGGAGTCAAACTCGTTGATGTAGGACTGATGTATGATGCCACGGCAAAGCGGGCTGACTGGTGGATTCCGGTTAACGCGGGAAGCGATATTGCCGTAGCCCTGGCAATGATCGGCGTCATTGTGGATGAAAATCTACATGATGAAGTATATATTACAAAATATACGAACGGGCCTTTCCTCGTCCGTCAGGATAACGGCAAATTACTTCGCGAAAGTGATCTATTCCCCGAAGGCGATCCCCATAAGTATATTGTCTGGGGCTTAAATAAAAATAAACCTGAATCGGTTGTGCCGTATACAGACGTCGGTCCTGCTATTAAACCGGCATTAACAGGCACGTATGAAATCTCGGGAGTAGTATGCAGGCCGGCATTCCAGCTGTTATTAGACCTGGCACATCAATATCCCCCCGATAAAGCCGAGAGGATATCCGGCGTCCCGTCAGATAGTATCGTGAAACTGGCACGGGAATATGCATCAGCAAAACCCGCTTCCATCATTGTTCGATTCGGACTGAGGTATAAAAACAGCGGCAATACATACCGTATATTGAATACATTAGGAGCAATAACAGGAAACATCGGGACAAAGGGCGGTGGGCCCGTGTTAATAGGTGATTCACAGAGCAAGATCAATGCTCCCGGGCTTGAATTCAACGATAAGTCGATTATTTTCCCCACCGAGGCACGCCCTCCACTGGTCCCTGTGGCACATTCTTTTCAATGTATAATTACAGGTGAACCATACCCCATCAAAGCAATGATACTGTATGGGACTAATCTGCTCCATACTCTCCCCAATCGCCAAAGATGGATCGAGCAGATACTCCCTAATCTCGACCTCGTCGTAGTCAACGACATTTTTATGACTGCAACAGCAGACTATGCCGATTATGTCCTGCCCGACTGCACAGTATATGAAAGGGATGACATCGATGTTGGCTATGACGGTTATATAGTTCTGCTGGAAAAGGCGATCGAGCCAATGTATGAGTGCAAGCCGCCTATCTACTTCTGGACTGAGCTTGCAAAGAGACTGGGGCTGGGGCATTACTTTGATAAAAGCATGGATGAATGGATGGAGATCAGGCTTGCTACTGACAATCCCTCGATTGTAGAGATCGATCCTCCTTTGACATTAAAAAGATTGAAAAAAGAAAAAATGGTCCGGGCAAATATTCCGGACGGGATACACCATCCGTTCCTGGACAGGAAATTTCCGTCCCCGTCCGGTAGAATCGAGTTCTACAACGAGGAATTAGCTCCTGCGGGCGACGCACTACCTGTTTTCCGGGAGCAGATAGAAAGCCCGCGCTCAGAACTGGCTAAAAAATATCCGCTCGTATTCAACACTGCAAATAATAAGTATTTTGCCCATACTATGTTTTCAAATGAGTCGTCGATTCACAGGGCATATAAAAAAGAGCCCTACCTGAATATCAGTCCTCAAGACGCTAAAAAACGGGGCATTTGCGATGGCGATGTCGTGCGGGTATATAACGATAGGGGAAGTTGCGTCCTTAAAGCAGCAATAAGCACGAGGATGCCCCCGGGTGTGGTCAATATTCCACACGGATGGTGGCCCCGGCACTTCATTGAAGGGCATTTAACCGACCTGCTTTTACCGCTCGCCAGCGAGGAAACCAGAGATAAAGCAAGGGAGATTTTCTGGGAGGAGACGGCAGGCAAAACAGGCGTGAAAATATTCACCTCAACAGACGGCTGGCATCCTCACAATGCATGGATGGCTTATTCTCCTGATGTCATCTTCGACTGCCTCTGCGAAGTGGAAAAACTGTCGATCGAAAAGAAAACAGGACCATCGTAATTAACAAGCGGGTAAAGGGTACCCCATGCCAGTGGGGTACCCTTGTCTAAATATCTGTGCTATACAGGCTCAATCGTCAAAAGCCTGGCTTACCTTCCACACTTTCCACACATTGCCAACAAGGTCAGGTCCCGGCTTGAGCGTCGGCTTGCCCGGTTTCCATCCTGACGGTGTGGCTTCTGTCCCTTTAGAGTTCCGTACAAGTTGAAATGCCTGGATCTGCCTGAGAGTTTCACTGACGTTTCTGCCAACCGGAGGTGTTAGTACTTCAAAGCCCTGTATATTTCCATCAGGGTCAATGATAAATCTACCCCGTGTTTCAACTCCGCTGTCTTCATCATATATACCATACATTTTACCAATACTGCCGTCTTGATCAGATAACATCATAAAAGGAATATCCTTGTTAATCATTTTCGTTAGCTCATGGTCATTCCACATTTTATGAACGTATACGCTATCAACGCTGACAGACAGCACTTCAACGCCTAATTTCTGAAATTCCGGGTGTTTTTCAGCAACTGCTGAAATCTCTGTTGCTCACACAAAGGTAAAATCGCCAGGATAGAAACACAGCACTACCCATTTACCCTTATATTCTGAAAGTGTGGTATTCATAAACTTGCCTTTTTGGAATGCGGGGGCTGTAAAATCGGGCGCAGGTTTACCTACTTTAATCATATCTTTCTTCTCCTCCTTTGCAGTAATGCCGCTGACAGTAGCCGTCTCCTGTGTCGGCTTTTTAATGGGCGGTCTCTGACATCCCGGTTTAAACTCTTCAGGCATAATAAAAACCTCCTTTCCTCTACATTCTGCGATTGTTTTTTTTATTTACGCTTTTATGTCTTTGCCACCACTACTTCGAGTCATTTTGCTATTAGTTTCGCCCACTCTTCCTGTGATATTACGCCAGCAGTTTCACCTCCTGAGCATCTAATTTGCAATCCAAAATACGCTTCAGAAGCCCGCGAAAATGTTCATGCTACGACCTGGCGAGATCGAAACGATCAAGGTTCATTACCTTGTTCCAGGCTGCCACAAAGTCATTAACAAACTTCTCCTGCGCGTCCGAACCTGCATATACTTCAGCAAGAGCCCGGAGCTGAGAATTTGAACCGAAAATCAGATCGACACGCGTACCGGTCCACTTGACTTCACCCGTCGCTCGATCACGACCTTCAAACACATCACCGGCATCAGATACCGCCTTCCATGTCGTGCCCATCTCGAGCAGGTTCACGAAGAAGTCGTTCGTCAAAGTCCCCGGCCGTTTAGTGAAGACGCCATGCCGGGACTGTCCAAAATTGGCATTCAAAACGCGCATGCCACCCACAAGTACCGTCATTT
>CAZIQW010000082.1:0-8628 GCA_964541585.1 uncultured Dehalococcoidales bacterium
CGGAAGCACCGTCATTCAAGCCGGGGGCATTGCCGGCGGTGATGGCTTTGGTATCATAAACGGTCTTCAGTTTGGCGAGACCTTCCATGGTGGTAGTGGGGCGATACTGCTCATCGATGTCCAGAATCTTGGGTTCTGCCCCTTTACCCTGGGGGATGGAGACCGGAAAGATTTCATCCTTGAATTTACCCTCATTCCAGGCTTTGCCGTAGTTCAGATGGCTGCGGCAGGCCCATTCATCCTGCTCTGCCCTGTCGACGCCGTGCTGGGCGGCAATAATATCGCTGTCCACGGCCACCGGGTTGAAGTCCTTGTAACCCAGGGCGAAGAGGGGGTCTTCCATCTTGACGTCGCCCATGCGGAAACCGTTATACCTGAGGTTTCTGACAATCAAGGGTACACGGCTGAAGGAAGTGGAGCCGCCGGCGATGGCGATATCAATTTCGCCGGCTTTCATCTCCATGGCGGCGAGTTTGACGGCGTGCATAGCGGAAACGCAGGCCATATCGAAGGAGATGGAACCGGTATCATGAGGCATTCCGGCTTTGATTAAGGTCTGCCGGGCCGCCACCGGAGTATAGACATCTTTACAGACCGAGGTGTCACCGACGCCCCAGTAGACAAACCCCACCATTTTGGGGTCCAGGTTAACTCTTTTTAACACTTCCCTCATCGGGATAGCACCCAGGTCGAAATAATCGAAATCACGGAGAGAGCCGCAATATCTGCCGAAGGGGGTTCTCAGGGCGCTGACGATTACAACATCACTACTTTTGTTTACCACTACATTACTCCTATTATTTATTCAAAATTCAAAATTGAAAGTTAAAAGCGATTAACTTGCCTCCCATTCCCAGGCTACTGCTGGGTATAATCATAAAAGCCCTTGCCGGTCTTGCGGCCGAGCTGACCGGAGCGGACCTGGGACTTCAGCAGGGGACAGGGTCGGAGTCTTTCGCCGAACTCTTTCTCCATGGTTTCCATGCCGTGCATCACAATATCGGCGCCGGCCAAATCGCTGAGCTCCAGCGGGCCAATCGGGAAATTGCAGCAGAGGCGCATGGCTTTATCGACCTCTTCCGGTTTGTTGCCGTCCATGATACAGAGCATGGCTTCATTCATGAGGACATCCACCAGGCGGGAAACAATAAAGCCGGCATAGTCACGGGCTTCACAGGGTTCCTTGCCCAGCTTTTTAATATATTCCTTGCCGGTATCTATCGTATCCTGAGAGGTATGGGTGCTGACAATAACCTCGACGCCTTTCATCACGGGAACCGGGTTCATGAAATGGATACCGATGACCTTATCTTTGCGTTTAATCGCCGAAGCAATAGCGCTGATAGGCAGGGCGGAAGTATTGGAAGCCAGAATGGTCTCCGGCGGACAGATAGATTCCAGCCGTTTAAAGATATCAGATTTCAGTTCCAGAACTTCGGGGGCCGATTCAATGACCAGCTGGCAGTCTTTGACCTCGTTTAAATCAGTGGTGGTCTTAATCCGGGCGACAATGGCCTGTTTATCGGCTTCCTGCAAGGTGCCCTTCTTAATCATTCTATCGAGGCTCTTCTCGATGTTAGCTACAGCTTTAGACAGGAACTCGTCTTTAATGTCGGTCATGACCACGTTGTAACCTGCTGCGGCTGTGACCTGAGCGATGCCACTCCCCATAACACCGGCACCAATAACCGCTACGTTTTTAATCTCCACAGTATTTAGCCTCCTATAAATAATATTTCAAATAAAAATAAGAAATCACAAATAAGAAATCACAAATTAAAAATCACAAATTAAAAATCACAAATAAGAAATCACAATTGAATAAGGGACTTTGGTCCAGCAAAAGTTGTTTATTATTTCTAAATTGAGATTTGTGATTTTAATCCTATTTATTTTTAATGACCGGTTTTCTTTTTTCGAGGAAGGCTTTCATGCTTTCCTTCTGGTCTTCGGTGGCAAAGCACTGGGCAAAACATTGAAGTTCCAGGTTCAGTCCGGTATCCAGGTCAACATTGGCCCCGTTATTGATAGCCAATTTGGCCAGTGCGAGGATAGCGCTGCTTTTTTCGAGCATTTTTTGCGCCAGGGCTCTGGCTTCCTTCATCAAGTCTGCCAGAGGAACGACCTTATTGACCAGGCCCAGATTGAAAGCCGTAGCTGCATCAATCATGTTTCCGGTATAAATATACTCCTTGGCCCGGTTGATACCGATAAGCCTCTGGAGCCGCTGGGTACCGCCGGAGCCGGGGATGATACCCACACTAATCTCCGGCTGGCCGAAACGGGCATTTTCAGAAGCGATAATCATGTCCGCGCTCATCGCCAGTTCGGCGCCTCCACCGAGAGCATAACCGTTAACGGCGGCGATAACCGGTTTCTTCAGATTCCAGATAAGGTCGAAGGTCTTCTTGAGCTCGGTGGCGAAAGCCCGGGCTTCGGCAGCACTCAAATTCACCATGTTGGTGATATCGGTGCCGGCGACAAACGATTTCTCTCCGCTGCCGGTGATAATGACAGCACGCACTTCATCGTCTTTTTCGATTTCCTGAAACAACTAGAACAGCTCGCTGAAGGCCAAATCGTTCAGTGCGTTCATGGCTTGAGGTCGATTAATGGAAACAATACCGATGCCGTTGTCTTTTTCGTAGAGCAGAGTCTGATAAGTCAAATCAATCCCCCTTTGCCGCGTTGCGCGGTATTATATTTTGATGGAACCTGCAGGCTGATTGAATCAGGTCTTATTAAGACTGTTGTCAATATATAGTTTATTCTTTAAAGACAAATGAGTCAAGAAACGGCACTATGAGATAATCCCATAGTACGTATAAAATGAAAACAAAGAGAGGGAACCGACAGGGGGGCGGTGGGGGAAACGGAAACCGGCAAAGCCCCGTAATGATGACATGAAGCGGCAATATATTGGCATATATTACCGCAATTCTGATAAAACAGGATATATGTGCGGCAACTGAAAGAGAAACGATACGACAAATGAAGGGCGCGATTTGTGTTTATCAGTGCAGCGCATATGACTATTGACAGGCAGAAAATTCTGTGCCAGTATATAATCAGAGAATACGGAAAGCGGTTACCGATTGCCGTTATGTGAGGAGGAGAAGAAATGGTTACCGCAGCCAGAACGAATCAGGCGAGAAGCAGGTTATCGGCTGCCGGAAAGGAACAGTCGAACAGGGTTAAAATCACGGTGTTTCACTGTTACAGGGCGCTTAACGGTGTTTCGCTGCGAGAGAACGAAGCCTATGATATCCAGAGCGTTAAAATGCCCTGTTCGAGCATGACTCGAGAACTGGTACTGCTGCATGCATTTGAAGCCGGAGCGGATGCCGTAATCGTGTTTATTTGCCCTGAAGGTTCCTGCGATTATCTGGACGGCAATCTCAGGGCAGCGAAAAGGGTCAACCGGACGAAAAAGCTGCTGAATGAAATCGGACTGGACGGCCGGCGGTTGAATCTATACAGCATACCGCGCGGAGACTGGATAAGGGCAAACCGGATTATCGAACAGACAGCGGCTGAAATAGATGAATCAGGAGCAGATTATGATTATCGGAGAACAAAAACCGGCAGCAGAAATTAAGAAGAAGATAAGCCCGTACTCTAAAGTCCTGATATTAGGCTGCGGCACCTGTGTGAAGACCTGTTTTACGGGAGGCGAAGAAGAGGTAGCGGTACTCGCCTCAGCCCTGAGGCTGGCTTTTAAGAAAGACGGCAAGAACATCGAGATTCTGGAACAGACCGTCGAGCGCCAGTGCGACGATGAGTTTATCCGGGAAGCGGCAGCCAGAATTGGCGGGGTTGACGCCGTAGTCTCACTGGCCTGCGGCGCCGGAGTACAGATGGCAGCCAGCCGTTTTGGGAGCCTGCCGGTGCTGCCGGGTGTGAATACCACGTTTATCGGGGTGCTGGAGAAACCGGGACTATTTACTGAAAAATGCGTGGGCTGCGGTGATTGCAGCGTAGATACATTTTTCGGAATCTGTCCCATCAGCCGCTGCGCCAAGAGACTGCTGAACGGTCCCTGCGGCGGTTCACGGAACGGCAAATGCGAGGTAAATCCGGAGACGGACTGCGCCTGGCAGCTGATTATCGACCGGGCCAGAGCTGCCGGACGTCTGGATGCATTGACAGCCTATGTCCCGCCGAAAGACTGGCGTACCAGCAATGCCGGCGGGCCGAGAAAATTATCAAGGGAGGACTACATAATATGAACGGCAACAGCCTGAAGAGCATTCTGGACCAGGGTAAATTTGCCGTTACGGCAGAAGTCGGTCCTCCCCGCGGGGCAAACGCCGATGCGATAAAGGAAAAGGCGAATCGGCTGAAAGATTTTGTAGACGCGGTAAATATCACCGACAACCAGACAGCTGTGGTCAGAATGTCCAGTATCTCAGGCTGTGTGCACCTGCTTCAGATGGGCGTGGAACCGGTGATGCAGATGGTTACCCGCGACCGCAACCGGATAGCTTTGCAGTCCGACATCCTGGGCGCATATTCACTGGGTATCCGCAATATACTGTGCCTTTCCGGAGACCATCAGACTTTCGGGAGCGAGCCCGGAGCGATGAATGTTTTTGATATTGATTCGGTGCAGCTGATTCAGGTTGTGAAGACCATGCGGGACGCGGGCAAAGATATGAGCGGGTTTGAACTGAACGGTGCGCCCGGGATGTTCATCGGTGCGGCGGAGAATCCTTTTGCCGGGCCCTTTGAATACCGCATTATCCGGCTGGCGAAAAAGGCAGCCGCGGGAGTTGATTTCATTCAGACACAGTGCGTTTTTGATATCCAGAGGTTTAAGGAGTGGATGGAGCAGGCCCGGGAGACGGGATTGACGGAGAAAGTTCACATTCTGGCCGGCATCACGCCCCTGAAGTCAGCCAGGATGGCCAGATATATGGCTGAAAGAGTGTCCGGAATCAGCATTCCCGAACAGCTTCTAAAGCGGATGGAAGGGGTTTCCCGAGAGCGGGCGGATGAGGAAGGAATCGGGATTTGCCTGGAGACCATCCAGGAACTGCGTGAGATTGAGGGCCTGCGCGGGATTCACATCATGGCGGTTGGATGGGAAGAGGTAGTGCCGGTAATCGTTAAAGAAGCGGGACTATACCCGAGACCCCTGATCAAATAGGGAGTTGGAAATTCTAAACACTAATATCTAAACTCTAAACAATAACTAAACTTTCAAATACAAAATGCAGAAATTAAGTAAAAAGTGTTTATGTTATTGTCTTTGCAAAGGCTAAATCAGCTCTTGAAGTTGTTTAGAATTTAGAGTTCAGGAATCAGGATTTAACCTGTTTGGAGTTTAAGATGCCGAAAAAATACCAGATACAAACGAGGATAGCAAATCCGAGGTTTCCGCCCATCGGAAAATATGCCACGGTGGAGTTCCGAGAGGACTGCGCCGGAAGCTGCCGTGAGTGTGTAAAGAAAAAATGTGTCTATAACATCTTTAAAGAAAATTTTACACACTGGAGCAATATGGAGTCTCCGGAATTCCTGTATATCTGCAAGAGCTGCTATCGCTGTGTCGAAGAGTGTACCAAGGGAATCTTTTCCATTGCGGTCAACCCGGAATACCGTGCTCTGGGCGATGAATACTGGACGGCAGGGATTATCAATTCCACCTGGGCGCAGGCCCATACCGGTGCGATACCGGTATCCGGGGCGGGTTACCGGGGGCCTTTCGCGGGGGAGGGGTTTGATTCCATCTGGACCGACATGTCGGAAATTGTACGTCCGACCCGGGACGGCATTCACGGACGAGAATATATCAATACCAGCGTAGAGCTTTCCAGACGCCCGGGACGCCTGGAATTCAATGATGAGCTATCACCGGTTGAGAATTCAACCCCGATCCTGGAAATACCGCTGCCTATTGTGATGCAGGAGCCGCAGTTCGGGGTTCTGGGTGAGGGGGAGCTTGCGGCAATGGTAATCGCGGCCAGCACGGTGAATACGCTAATGTTCATACAGCCGGAGGACTATTTACCGGAGTTTGAGAAATACGCCCGGAACCTGGTGCCCTGCTTGACCGCAGAGAACTGTAAATACTCCGGCTTGCTCAAGGAGAGCCGGATGATAGAGGTAGCCGATGCCGCGGGGGTTGAAGAGGTACTGGCCGGGCTGCGGGCGGATTATCCTCATCTATGTATCTCCATCGGGCTGACACTGAATGCCTGGGCTGCCCGGCGGGCGGTAAAACTGGCTGAGCTCGGGGTGGATACCATTCATTTCTACGGCACCGAGCGCGGCCGGGAGGCCGGTACCGGAAATCCGCGCTATCTGAAAGATATGATACGGGAAGTCCATCTCAAGCTGGTAGAAAGCCGCCTCCGCCACAGGGTCAATCTGCTGTTTTCCGGCGGCATCGCAATGGCCGAGCATGTCGCCAAGTCGATAATCTGCGGAGCGGATGCAGTGGCAATCGACCTGCCGCTTCTGGTAGCCCTGGAATGCCGGTTATGTTACCGGTGCCGGGAGGGGAAAGATTGCCCGGTAAAACTGGAAGCCGTTGAAGCGCAATGGGGGAGCCAGCGGGTGGTGAACCTGATGGGGGCCTGGCGGAACCAGCTTATCGAGGTGATGGGGGCTTTCGGCATCCGGGAGGCGAGGAGGATGCGGGGTGAGGTGGGCCGCTCCATGTGGTTTGAAGACCTGGAGAGGGACAGCTTCGGGCCGATATTCGGGACGCGAAAAGCAAGGGTAAGTTAAAAGTTAAAAGGCAAAAATTAAATTCAAAAGTGAAAATATTTTCTTTGTCAGGTTCATCGCGAGGATTATATTTTTTAGAAATTCGATATTCGGGTTAAAAATCAATAGAGATTGCGGGTAAAAAATGAAACAGAAATCGATACTACCGGAGATAATACGTACGCCGTCCCGCTACCGGAATCCAATCGGCAAGTATATAGTGAAGCGGAACTCCCGCTGCAACTCCTGCGGGTTGTGCGCTGAACTCTGTCCTTACGGCGTTCACCGGAGGTATGACAACTACAGCCAGCCGGTGAGGCCGCTCGACTACCTGTGCATCGGACCAGAATGCGCGGCGAATGAGTATTATTGCGTAAAAAACTGTCCTCAGAAGGCTTTATCGGTCCAGATTAACCCGATTTTGGAGACTATAGGCGATTACCGCTGGACGGCGGAAATGATACTGGGACACTGGTATATGGCAGAGACCGGCGAACTGCCGCAGGTAGACCTGGAATACAGTCTGGGATATTCAGGCGGCGGTTTTGATAAAATCCGTTTCCGGGTCCCGGACCACGGGGATTACCTGGCTATTCCGGATGAGGAAATGGACACCAGCATTTCTTTAAACAACCGCCGGGACGGGCGGCCGGAAAGAAGCATTTCTATACCCTGTTACGGCGGGGGCATGTCATTCGGCTCCACGTCTTTACCGGTGTTGACCGGCCGGGCGCGGGCAGCCAGGAAGCTGGAGACTCTTACCTGTACCGGAGAAGGCGGCTATCCTGACGCTTTTTTACCCTACCGCGATAATGTAATTACCCAGGTGGCAACCGGCCTGTTCGGGGTGAGGGAAGAGACGATTCTGGCGGCTCCCGTTGTGGAATTCAAATATGCTCAGGGGGCCAAACCCGGACTGGGAGGCCACCTGCTGGGGGATAAGGTGACGCCGGAGGTCGCCAGGATGCGTGAGACCGTACTGGGGAACTCACTGTTCTCTCCCTTTCCCTTCCACGGCGTATATTCCGTGGAAGACCACAAGAAACATCTGGACTGGATAAGAGAAATCAATCCCCGGGCGCTGATATCGGTAAAAGCTTCCACACCCATAGATTCGGATATGGTAGCCATCGGTAGCTATTATGCCGGAGCCAATATCATTCATTTTGACGGCAGCTACGGAGGGACCGGCGCGGCGCCGGATATTGCCAAAAAGAACATTGCGATGCCGATAGAGTATGCGATTCCCAGGGTGCATCGTTTCCTGGTTGATGAGGGCGTGCGGGATGAAGTCTGCCTGATAGCCAGCGGGGGTATCCGGAACGCAATGGATGTGGCCAAAGCTATCGCGCTGGGCGCTGATGGGGCGGTAATCGGGACGGCAGACCTGGTGGCGCTGGAATGCGTTCGCTGCGGCAACTGCGAGAGCGGCCGGGGCTGCGCCCGCGGCATCGCGAGTACAGATGATGAGCTGGGATACCAGATATCCGAGGAATGGGCGGAGAGGCGACTGGTCAACATGTATTCAGCCTGGCGCAAACAATGGTGTGAAATCCTGCGTTGCTACGGAATGCGCAGTATCCGCGAGCTAACGGGGCGCTCCGATTTACTGGTGCACCTGGACTACCTGGACAGGGAAGAGCGAAAGAAATACAAGGAGATGCCGGAGAAGAAACTGGTGTTGTGAATGGGGGAATAATTAAATGACAGGAAGCAAGATACAAGATACAAGATACAAGAACCAAAAAATAATCAAGTTACAAGTAACAATAACCAAAAAATAACCAGGGGACAAGATACAAGATACAATAACCAGAAAATAAGAAATAACAGATAAAAAAATAAAAAGAGATAATGATCAATAACCAGGTTGATTTAAGAATTAAGATTTAAGAAGGGGAAAGAGGATTCCTG
>CAZIQW010000083.1:0-984 GCA_964541585.1 uncultured Dehalococcoidales bacterium
AGATGGAATCTCGTGACTGGAGTTCAGACGTGTGCTCTTCCGATCTAAATTCCTTCTGCCCCTGGCTTTAATCAATCTGGTTATTACCGGAATTGAAGTCCTGCTCTGGCCCGACGGCCTGCCCTGGATGGTAGTACCGATCAATATTGCCATAGCTATTGCATTAGTACTGATATGGTCAAGATTATTTAGACTAGGATGGGGAAAAATTGAAACTGGAAAGATACGGGATAGGTATTGTTAAAGGTCTGGCGGTCACCATCAAACACCTCTTCCGCCGCCCGATTACAGTATTATATCCGGAACAAAGACTGACTCCCTCCAAAAGAATAAGAGGGAATGAGTTAATCTGGAATAGCGCCAAGTGTACGCTTTGCACTACCTGTGCTAAGACCTGTCCGCAGGGTGCTATACATCTGAATACTTCGGTTGACCCGGCCAATCCGAACAAAATGACGGCTACCCGGTTCGAGGTTGATACCGGATACTGTATATTTTGCGGTTTATGTGTGGAAGCCTGTCCTTATAATGCCCTTTTTATGGGTTATGCTTTTGAGCGGGCTAAATACCGCCGCGGAGAACTGGTTCAGCAGAATGAAGGTTTACTGGCTTCGGACGAACGGCTCCCCAGCGCCTTCATGCATCCTGAACTCGAGCCGCAATTACCGGAGCAGACTTTGTTAATTCATGAACTGCATAACAGAAGCCGGCGCAAGAAGAATAAAAAGAACGACTTCCGCACAGAAGATGAAAATTGTCATTCTGCGGACCAGAGCTTGAACACGGAAACCAGTAACTAATCGAATTTTTGCCTTTTCTTTACTGAATCTGAAAATAAGGAGATCTATGGGTCTGGCAGTTGCTTTCTGGATACTGGCAGCAATAATTGTAGCAGCAGCACTGGGCGTTATCTTTTTAAAGAACGTCTTTAGAGCCGCGCTTTCTCTCGTCGTGTGTCTGGTAGCCATTGCCGGGATTTTCGTT
>CAZIQW010000083.1:994-2432 GCA_964541585.1 uncultured Dehalococcoidales bacterium
CTTATGCTGTTCTGGGGACCAAATGGCAAATATCAACGGCAGCTCCGCAAACACCCACTACGCACGCTCTGGGAGAACTTTTATTCGGCCCCAACGGTTTTATATTGCCCCTGGAAATCGCAGCCGTGCTGATACTGGCAGTGATTATTGGAGCCATCGTAATCGCGAGGGATAGATAGATTATGACAATCGGGCTGGAACATTATTTAATATTAGCGGGAATACTATTCTCTATTGGCTTGTTCGGCTCCTTTACCAAGCGGAATGCTATCGTAATTTTAATCTCGATTGAATTGATGCTCAACGGTGTCAACGTTGCCCTGGTTGCCTTCTCCCGGTTCATTACTCCAGAGATATTAACCGGCCAGATCTTTGCGCTTTTTGTAATGGTAGTTGCGGCTGCGGAGGTTGCGGTAGGGCTGGCGATAATTATCTCAATTTACCGTAATCGTGAGACCATTGATACCCGGAATATTGATTTAATGAAATGGTAGTTAAGAAGTAGAGGAGTAAATTCCAAATTCAAAATTCTAATGACCGAAACGGGTAAAGGGGATTTGGACTATTCGGATTTAGTGCTTTGAATTTGTTTCGTATTTGGAATTTAATATTTCGAATTTCAAGAAAAGATGTGGACTGAGATTAAAAAAGCACCCAATTTAATAATGGCCGAGATGTGGAAGGAATTTTTCGAAGGGGAAGGAATTCCCACCCAGATATTAGCTGTCACGGGAGAAGCCCCGGACCGGGAACTGGTAGCTTACCGGGTACTGGTGCCTGAAGATAAAAGACATTTAATAGAAGAACTCTTGAGGACGCTGTAATGCCGCAACAATTAATCTGGCTGATATTCTTCCTGCCTCTGATATCATTCGCGATTATCGCGCTCTTTATCCGGCCTTTTGTCAAGCCGGCAAACAGAATCAGCGGTTATATTACCATTACCGCCATTGCCGGTTCCCTGGCTCTGTCTGTCTGGGCTCTGCTCGCAGTTATGGCAGCGCCGGAACACAGGCTGGCAGTACCCGGTATTGACTGGCTGACCATTGGTGAGTTCTCGTTCCAGCCCGGCATCCTGATGGACTCGCTGACCGCGATAATGCTGATAGTCGTCACAGTGGTCAGCCTGATGGTCCAGATTTATTCTCAGGGTTATATGCGCGGCGACCCCGGTTATCATCGCTACTTTGCCTGGATGTCTCTCTTTACCATGTCAATGTTAGGACTGGTACTGGCAGACAGTCTCTTGATGATGTTCGTATTCTGGGAAATGGTCGGCCTCTGTTCCTATCTGTTAATCGGTTTCTGGTTTCAGCTTCCCTCTGCCGCCAATGCAGCTAAAAAAGCTTTCATCGTAACCCGGCTGGGCGACTTCGGTTTCCTGGCGGCTTTGCTGATACTCTATGCTAATACCGGGACTTTTGACATTGAAACTCTC
>CAZIQW010000083.1:2442-8597 GCA_964541585.1 uncultured Dehalococcoidales bacterium
CGAACTGGCGATAGCCGGTACGCTGAGCGGCGCTGCCCTGACCTGGGCTGCCATCGGCATCTTTGCCGGAGCCGCTGGTAAATCAGCGCAGTTCCCGCTGCATACCTGGCTGCCGGATGCCATGGAAGGCCCCACCCCGGTCAGCGCTCTGATACATGCAGCCACGATGGTTGCCGCCGGGGTCTTCCTGGTAGCCCGCACCCTGCCCTTATTCGAGAATTCGGCTGCCGCATTGACTACCGTGGCTGTTATCGGAGGATTTACGGCGATATTTGCCGCTTCGATGGGTCTGGTAGCAGTGGATATCAAGCGTGTCCTGGCTTATTCCACCGTCAGCCAGCTCGGTTACATGATGCTGGGACTGGCAACAGGCGGGGCAGCCGTCGGTATTTTTCATTTGTTCAATCACGCTTTCTTTAAAGCTCTCTTATTCCTTGGCGCCGGCAGCATCAACCATGCCACCGGCACCTTTGACATGCGTGAGATGGGAGGACTGCGCAAAGCCATGCCCTGGACGTTTGCCCTCTTCATCATTGCTTCTTTAAGCCTGGCAGGCATCTGGCCTCTGGCCGGTTTCTGGAGTAAGGACGAGATATTAATCTCAGCTTTAGCGGCGAGGCCATTCCTGTTTGTCCTGGGCATGATAACGGTATTTATGACCGCTTTCTATATGTTCCGGGTGGTCTTTCTCACCTTCGCCGGAGAATCCAGGGCGATGTCCTCCCCTGCTCAGGGTCATGGAGGACACGGCAAACCTCACGAATCGCCAGCAGTGATGGTCATCCCCATGCTGATACTGGGAATCCTGGCTGCGGTCTCCGGGTTCTGGAATGTCGGCGGGCAATTCAGCGCTTTCCTGGGTGAAGGCCACGGGACGCAGAGTTTCATCTCCGGTTTCTTCGGCATCTTTACTCACACGCTGCCCTGGATATCCCTGATAACAGCCATTCTCGGCATCGTTCTGGCCTGGGCTATGTACAGCGCCAGATGGATATCCGCCGAGAAAGTCGGCCGAATATTTAAACCCATGTACACCGTCTTCTATAACAAGTACTGGTTGGATACCCTGTATGAAAAATTCATTGTAGCGGCAGCTTTATTAAACGGGCTTTTTGCCAGACTCCAGTGGTTCGACTCCAATATGGTAGACGGCGCCGCTTCTGGAATATCCGATATTGCCGTAGGAAGCGGAAAGGCTGTCCGCCACGCTCAAACCGGCCAGCTCCAACTCTACGGCCTAACCATTGGATTAGGCATTGTAGTCATATTGATTTTTGTATTGATATTCGGAAGATAAAAAGGAGAAGGCAAAAGATAAAAGGCGAAATTACAGGGTAAAATTTAAATCTTTTTCCCTTTTTAGTTCGAATTTTGACCTTTGACTTTTGAATTTTGAATTTTAAGGAGATTACATCTTGGGTTACCTGAGTGCCATTGTCTTTCTACCGGTAATTGGAGCAATATTGATTGCGCTGATACCCGGTCTTTCCGACCGGGTAATCCGGCGGATAGCGGCTGTTTTTACCTTTATCCCCTTAGCCCTGGCAATTTATCTGTTCGCTATCTTCGACCGGACCGGAGGCACGATACAGTTTGAAGAAAAATTCTCCTGGATTCCGCCTGTTAACGCCAATTATCACCTGGGAGTCGATGGCATCAGCCTCCCCCTGCTGCTCCTCATGGCAATTCTGGGTTTCATGGTGGTCCTGATTTCCTGGAAAGTCCACCTGAGAGTAAGAGAATACTTCGCCTGGCTGCTGCTTCTGGAAACCAGCATCCTGGGAGTATTTGCCTCCCTCGATTTGCTGCTCTTCTTCCTGTTCTGGGAGATTGAAGTCATTCCGATGTATTTCCTGATTTCTATCTGGGGTACCGGGCGCCGGGAGTATTCCGCCATTAAGTACGTAATTTATACCCTGTTCGGCAGCGCTTTCATGCTGGCCGGTATCCTGTCCCTGTATTTCACCACCGGCAGCCTCAATATGATAGAAATAGCCCGGGCCGGCATGGGTGCTTACACCGCCGTGATACCTGCAGCAGCCATCTTCTTCTTATTGATTATCGGATTTGCCATCAAATTGCCGGTTTTCCCTTTCCACACCTGGTTGCCGGACGCGCACACCGATGCCCCTACCGCCGTAAGCGTCGTCCTGGCCGGAACATTGTTGAAGATGGGCGGATACGGTATTATCCGCATCTGCGTCGGCATCTTCCCGGATACTGCGATAACCTATGCCCCGCTTTTTGTCGTCCTGGCTGTAATCGGTATTGTCTACGGCGCAGCAGTCACTCTCAGGCAGACCGATTTGAAACGACTTATCGCCTACAGCAGCATCAGCCATATGGGCTATGTTTTACTGGGAATTTTTGCCCTGAGCCAGGTTAGCCTGGCAGGTGCTTCTCTCCAGATGTTCAGTCACGGTATCGTTACCGGCCTCCTTTTCGCTATGGCGGGCATTGTAATGCATAACACCGAAGAACGTGACCTGCGGAAACTGGGTGGACTGGGAAAGCAGACGCCTCTTATCGCAGTGATATTTGTGGTTGCCGGCCTGGCATCCCTGGGCTTACCTCTCACCAGCGGCTTTGCAGCTGAATTCCTGATATTCCTGGGCAGCTTCGCTTCCACCGTGGTAGCCGGCATCCAGGTCTATACCCTTATCTCCATTATCGGAGTGGTCCTGGCCGCTGGATACGTTCTCTGGATGGTACAGAGAGTTTTCTATGGCCCGGAACTGGAGAAGTTCAACAGGGTAAAGGATGCCGATAAAGTGGAAATGGTTTATATGTTTGTCCTGGTCGGCTTAATACTTCTGGTCGGTATCTATCCGGCCATACTAACCGATGTTATTAACGCGGGAGTTAATCCAGTTGCGGGAATGTTTATACCTTAAATCGAGTTAAGGAGTGAAGTTCTAAATTCTAATATCTAAACTCTAAACAATATTTAAGCTCCTGGCTTCGATAATTTGAATTTGTTTAGAGTTCAGGGTTTAGTGCTTAGGATTTAATAGTAAGGAGTTAAGTTTTGAATCTAGCCCTGTTTACTCCGGAGATTAGTCTGGTCGGCTTTGCCGTACTGGTGATATTGCTCGACCTGTTCGTCCAGCATAAAGTCTGGCTGGCAGTTGTCAGTATCATCGGCCTGCTGGTTTCCGGTGGATTTGCCATAAGCTTATGGGGCATGGTTCCGCAGCCTGCCTTTTATGACATGCTGGCTGTCGATAATTATGCCGTTTTCTTCAAACTCCTTTTCCTGGGTATTGCGGCTCTGGTCATCCTGGCCTCAACAGATTACATTCCCCGGTTCCGGCGTTTCCAGGGTGAATTCTATGCTCTGATTCTCCTGTCTGCCCTGGGTATGATGCTGATGGCTTCGGCTACGGAGTTAATCAGCCTTTTCGTTTCGCTGGAACTGGTCAATCTATCGCTGTATTCACTGGTAGGATTCTTAAAAGATGAGAAGTCCACCGAAGCATCCTTGAAATACCTGTTACTCAGCGCCATAGCCTCCGCTGTCCTGCTTTTCGGTATGGCTTTCGTCTTCGGCTTCACCGGCCAGACTCAGCTTGCATCAATTTCCGGGGCTATCCAGGCCATGCCCGCAGCTGAACTACTGGCCAGTCCGGCACTCCTTTTGGGCGTAATCTTGATGATTGCCGGGTTTGGTTTTAAAATCGCCATGGTTCCCTTCCATATGTGGGTGCCGGATGTTTATGAAGGCGCCCCTACACCGGTTACTGCCTATCTCTCAGTGGGCAGCAAGTCTGCCGGTTTTGCCATAATCCTGAGGATTTTTGATTCCGCTTTCGGGCTTCCCGGCGATTTAAGTCTAAACTGGGGCATCGTCTTCGCCGTGCTGGCCGCCATCACCATGACCCTAGGCAATGTTATTGCCATACAGCAAAACAACATTAAAAGAATGCTGGGTTACTCCAGCATTGCTCAGGCAGGTTACATTATGGTCGGACTGGCAGTGGTGGGACTGGCTCCCGCGGCTGTCACCACCGGGCATACCGGTATACTCTTCTTCCTGGTCGCCTACTCGCTTACTAATCTGGGTGCCTTCATCGCCATTATTGCCATTTCCAACAAGATTAACAGTGATATGATTAATGACTTTTCCGGTATGGGGAAGCGTTCACCGTTAATGGCTCTGGCACTCACCCTCTGTATGATTTCGCTCATCGGTATGCCGCCGGCGGCCGGCTTTATGGCCAAATTCTATATCTTCAGCTCTGCCGTCCAGCAAGACCTCTTATGGCTGGTAATTATTGCCGTTTTGAATAGCGTAATCTCCGCTTATTACTATCTGCGTGTGGTAAAGGTAATGTGGATGAGCGAACCGGTATCCCGGGAGAAAGTAGAAGCTTCCGGAGCTTTAAGATTAGCTCTCTCGCTTTCTTGCTTCGGCGTTCTCCTCTTCGGCATCCTCCCCGCTGTCGGCATCAACTTCGCTGACATGGCCAGAATGCTCGGGGGATAGCCTCCCTTATCCCCCAATCTCACTATTCCCATTCCGGTATTCCGGCTCGGAGAGACCGACACTCCACCCTGACGGCGATATTTCACCCATTGTTCATCGCGCAGTCTTATTCTATAATGATTTATAATAATTATTGGATGTGATTGATTATTCATGCATGTGTATGTTGTATTTGCTCATCCGTCCAGTACTTCCTTCAACAGGGAAGTACTGGACGCTTTTACAAGCGGACTCAGGGAAGCAGGCCACACGTATGTGATAGGCAACCTTTACGAGATGGACTTCCAGTCGGATATGGACATTATTCAATACCAGCGAGAAATAGCCTGGATTCCGGAAGCCCCGGTTCCGGATGATGTTTTAAAGGAACATGAGAAAATTGCCAGAGCGGAAGCACTGGCTTTCATCTATCCGGTCTGGTGGAGCGACTGTCCTGCGAAACTCAAAGGCTGGTTTGATAGAGTCTGGAATTATGGCTATGCTTATTATTACGATGGTAACGCACAGCGCCAAACAGAAATCCGGATTAAAAAAGCTATAGTTCTTTGTACTGCCGGACATACCAGAGAACATTTAGAGGAAACGGGTATTGCTGAAAGCATACGCCGCATTATGTTAAATGACCGACTCTACGGGGTTGGCATCCCGGAAGCCAGCATGGAAATCCTGGGGGGTATGCTGCCGGGACTGGATGCCTGCAAAGAAATCAACCTGATGAGGGCCTTTGAGTCCGGAAAGAACCTGTAAAGACAAATGTTCAGGCTGCTTTTTCAGGTGTGTTATCAAAGGCCTGGTAGAGTTGCCAAACATTAGTTATACTGCTAGTATTTAGAAGTTGACAGCAGGTAGTTGCTGGTTATTTGTTCCCGGTTATTTTCTCTGATAAGCCGGATGGCAGAGAACTGAATATAGCAGACCGAGCTGCGCATCTCAGGTATTTTATAATGGAAAACGTTTAGAATTTCGTACATTTGTATTTAGAGATTTTTCGAATATCAAGCCTGGATTTTCGAAATTATCGCGGGAGGATTCTTTGAAAGGCAAGGACTTATTATCGGTAACAGACCTCAACAGGGAAGAGATTCACATACTTCTTTCCGATGCTGTGGATATGAAACATGACAAATGGCTCTCAGTACTGGACAGAAAAACTCTGGCCCTGGTCTTTGAAAAACCATCGCTGCGCACCCGGGTCAGCTTTGAAATGGCTATGAGACAGCTCGGCGGATATACTATCTACCTCTCCCCGGCGGAAGTCGGGTTGGGAAAGCGGGAGCCGCCCCGGGATGTAGCCTCCGTCATCTGTCGCTACGTTGATGTGATTGCCGCCCGCACATTCTCCCATGATACCCTGGAGGAGCTCGCCAAATACTGCGATATACCGGTAATCAATGCTCTGGATGACATGGAACACCCCTGCCAGGCTCTGGCCGATCTCCTGACGATTTACGAGAAGAAGGGGGAATTAAAAGGCTTGAAGGTGGCCTATATTGGTGACGGTAATAATGTCGCCAACAGCCTGATGCTGGCCTGTACCATGATGGGCGTCAACTTCAATATCGCTTCCCCTCAGGGTTATAATATACCTGACGGCATCCTGGAGACAGCCAAAGGCTATGCTGCCAGATCGGAAGAGCACACGTCTGAACTCCAGTCACGAGATTCCATC
>CAZIQW010000084.1:0-8487 GCA_964541585.1 uncultured Dehalococcoidales bacterium
GTATTCCGAATTGTAATAAACCGGGACAGGGTGGTTTAAAAGTGGACGACTACTAGTTACATTCAGCCGATGCGCGCTTCCATGCCTTGTCCAGTTCCGCTGCCAGCAGTCTATGCTCAGGTTTTTTCAAATCGGTATCAGCCTGATATAACTTAATAGCTTCGTTTCGGGCCAGTTCGAGCAAGCCTGTATCCGAAATCCTGGCCATCTTTAAATCCGGTAAACCGCTTTGACGTGTACCGAAAAACTCTCCGGGGCCTCTCAGTTTTAAATCCTCTTCAGCCAGATAAAAACCGTTATGGATTCTTTCAATCAAGTCCAGTCTTTCCTTACCGATATCTGAAGGTTTTTCTGCTAATAACATACAATAGCTCTGTTCCCTTCCTCTCCCCACTCTGCCCCGGAATTGATGCAGCTGAGATAAACCAAAACGGTCGGCGCTTTCTATCAGCATCACGGTGGCATTGGGGACATCAATACCAACCTCGACTACAGGAGTAGAGACCAGGATATCCATTTCCCCGGCATTGAATTTCTGCATTACTGCATCTTTTTCCTCGGATGACATGCGCCCGTGAAGCAGTCCCAAACGTAACTCAGGAAAGACTTCCCGGGAAAGTGTCTCATATTCGACTACCGCCGCCTTTGCCTGTACAGCTTCGGACTCTTCTACCAGGGGACAGATAATAAAAGCCTGCCTTCCGCTTTTTATCTGCTGGCGTATGAAATTATAGGCACTGGCCCTCTGTTCCGGTTTTAACCATTTTGTCTTGATTTCCTGTCTGCCGGGAGGAAGCTCGTCAATCACCGATAAGTCCAGGTCGCCGTACAGTGTCAGAGCCAGTGTCCGGGGAATCGGGGTAGCGGTCATCACCAGTACATGGGGATTGCGACCCTTTTGGCGTAAAGCGGAACGCTGCTCCACCCCAAAGCGGTGCTGCTCATCTACCACCACCAGTCCCAATTGTGAGAAAGACATGCCTTTTTGAATTAAAGCATGGGTACCGATAACGATGTCGATTTCTCCTGAAGATATCCGTTCCTGGATTTTATTCTTATTAAGCTGTGTCAGGTCTCCCATCAACAAGGCTACCGTCAACGGATGACTTATAAACCCCGAATAGCTGTAGATGTAACCCGCTCCTTCTTCTTGACCCACCTGGGATAACACCCGACGAATAGTCTCAAAATGCTGTTCTGCCAGAATTTCAGTCGGAGCCATCAAGGCGCCCTGGTAACCGCTGGCTACCGCAAGAATTAACGCTGCGGTGGCCACCACAGTCTTTCCGCTCCCTACCTCCCCCTGCAACAGCCGGGACATAGGTTTGGACTTCTTCAAGTCTTCTGTTACTTCTCCAAGCGCCTTGCCCTGGGCTGCCGTTAGTTTGTAGGGCAAAGAATTTAAGAAAACGCTCAATTCCGGGCATTCAGTCTTAAAAGCGAGCCCCGGCTGGCTTTCCTGCCAGTTACGTTTCCTGTTTAAAACACCCAGTTGAAGAAGAAACAACTCGTTGAAAGCCAATCTCCTTCTGGCTTCATTTTTCTCCGCCTCGCCCTCCGGATAGTGTGCCTGACGAACGGCTTCACTTAATTCAAATAGTTTTAACCTCTTTCTTAAAGCCAAGGGCAAGAAGTCCTCTAACTGAGGTGACCAGTAATCTATTGCCGGCTTCATAATCCGTCTGACCTGACGCTGGCTCAATCCCTGAGTCAAAGGATAAACAGGTACTAAACGTCCGGTATGAACTAATTCCTTATCTTCATAAGGTTCCCATTCAGGAGACTCGAATACCGGCATACCCCCGAAAAGTGTAACCCGCCCGCTGATTACCAATCTCCCCCCAGTCTTTAAAGTTTTTGCCAGATAAGGTTGATTAAACCATACGATTCTAACATTACCGGTCTCATCTCCTACCGTAGCTTCGGTACTGCGCCGGGTTCCCAGCTGAATTTCTCTTGCTTCCCAGACATTAGCGATAATAGTATTCTCCTGGCCTATTATCAAATTATTAATAAATGCCCTCTGGCTGTAGTCAAGGTGCCTGTGCGGGAAAAAGTAGAGCAGGTCACGAACGGTCTGCACACCCAGCTTCTCAAATTTTTTTAGCAGTGCCCCGCTGACACCCTTGACGAGCGTGACCGGTAAGTCCAGAGATGGTTGGTCAGCAGGTCTGCTAACTAAAACAGAAGATTTCGGAGGTTTTGATGCAGAGCCAGAGACACTTTTTGTTCCCTTTTTCTTCTTGTCCGGCAGGGTGGATTTCGGAGATATGGTTCTCCCCGCCGCTTCTCTATGCTTTGATAGGGATTCGATTTCCTCTAATAACGCAAGTATTCTTTTTGCCCATTGCTGGCGCCGGGCTTTATCCATCAGAGCATAACCCGGTTTGGGAGGACAAACCCGGGTAAAACGTTCCACTATGTCAGTGACAGGGAGATTCGTTTCAGACTGGCAAGCGATACCGGAAAGGTTGTCCCTTACCTGTGCTGCCCAAATCTGTAAAAATTTATCCACACCACCAAACACAGTGGTATCCGGAAATCCTTTTTTCGATTCCAACTCCAGGATTTTACGCAAAGCCCCGATATTAATGGTCAAAATAAATCTCCATTAATATCCCGATTTAAACCTTCTTGTCTCCCAAAATAGAGACGGCTATCACACTGGGCCCTACGTGCGTACCGATTACTGCGCTCACCTTGGAACGATATAACGGTTTATCCGGGAATAGGGTTTTCAATCGTTGGGCCAGGGCATCAGCTTCATCAGGCGTAGTAGCATCCTCAACTGCTATTGCTTCAATATTGCTGTGGCTGAGCACAAAATTATAAAGAAATTCTATCGCTTTGCTTCTGGAACGTTCTCTGGACAGGGGAAACACTTCACCGTCTTTTAAGGACAGGATAGGATTTAGCTTCAGTATTGAGCCCAGAAAAGCCTTCCCGGCCCCGATACGACCACCCCGTTTCAGATATTCGAGAGTATCGAAAGCCATACGCGACTCAGTCCGGGCGATATCGCTCTGTACTTGTTTAACAATTTCATCCAGATTGGCGCCTTTCTTAGCCGCTTCCGCAGCCCTTATTATGACTAATCCTTCGCCCATGATAACCTGCATAGTGTCAATAACCTTAATCCGGCTTTTCACTTTCACCATCTCGGCAGCTCTGGATGCAGTTTCAAATGTTGCACTGAGTTTATGCGATATGGTCAGTACCAGAATCTCATCCGCTTCCTGGGCTGCCTTTTCATATATACCGATAAAAGTACCCAGTGCCGGCACCGCCGTAGTCGGAAGCGTTTTACTTGTCACCAGCCGGGAATAAAATTGCTCGGTGGTCATATCAACCCCGTCTTGATAGCTCTCAGTACCAAAGAGCACGTGGATAGGTATTATGGTAATATCCAGTTTCTTTACCAGTTCTTCAGGAACATCTCCCAGACTATCGGCGATTACTTTCACAGTCATTTTTCAGGTTCTCCTTAATTATTCTATTGAAATAATATATTCGTAATGTGGCTGGCCGCCGCGGACTATTTCAATCTGCAAGTTAGGATACCTCTCACGAATGTTATTACTAATATTCTCTGCCTCTGTATTTTCCACATCCTGACCGTAATATATAGTAACTACCTCCGCTTCACCCAGGTCAATCTTCTCCAGTATCTGGTTTAACACATCTAAAGATGTGTTGCCTACAGCTACCAGGTCCGTGTCCAGCAACCCTATATGCTGGTTCTTTCTGATTCTCATATCGCCAATCCTGGTAGTCCGGATTGCCCGAGTAACCTCAACAGTTCTCACTTCATTACGAGCTTTTTCCATCATTTTTGAGTTGGTATTAAAATCAGCCTCGTAATCAAAAGCCAGCAAGGCAGCTACTCCTTGAGGGACTGACTTGGTAGGCACCACTTTTATCGTCTTTTTGGTAACCGATTGCACCTGCCCGGCAGTCAGGATAATATTCTTATTGTTGGGCAGAATAATCACTTTATCCGACATTACTGATTCAACAGCCTGTAATAAGTCCTTGGTACTGGGATTCATTGTTTGTCCTCCGGGGACCACCAGAGCACCCAGGCTGTTGAATACATCCGATATTCCATCTCCGGGAGCCACCGCGATGATTGCGATATTTGCGGCTGGCAGCTTTTGTTTTTGCATCTCCAGATAATCTTCATGTTGTTCATCCATATTACGGATGCTTACCTGATGCAAAGTACCGAGAGAGGTAGCATAATGCAGAACAGAACCCGGATCAAGAGTATGAATATGAACTCTCACATTAGACTTGTCGCCCACCACTATTAATGATTCCCCGCTCCTTTTCAAACGCACTCTGAGTTTATCCGGGTCTATCTTCCGGCCTTTCAAAAGGAATTCGGTACAATATCCGAA
Source organism: uncultured Dehalococcoidales bacterium (assembly GCA_964541585.1). Classification (GTDB taxonomy): domain Bacteria; phylum Chloroflexota; class Dehalococcoidia; order Dehalococcoidales; family UBA3254; genus CAZIQW01. Next base: position 4,401 of record CAZIQW010000084.1, read on the forward strand.
AGGGACCTCTTTAACGTTCATGGGCGGCATTTTAGTCGGGGTCGTAATGTTGCTGGTAATAATCTGGGGTTTTTTAAACTGCATCTGCTCAGCTTCGCCGCGTAGATAACGCAGAGCGCCCTCCAGAATCGTGTACAGGCCCTGACCTCCCGCATCCACCACTCCGGCATCTTTCAAGACCGAAAGCAGATTGGGTGTATTTGCCAGGGACTTACTGGCAGCATCGACTATGGCTTCAATGACCAGTACCAGCTCATCGTCGTTATCAGTTACATAAGACTGCCCGGCTGAGGCAGCTTCCCGGATAACCGTTAAAATCGTCCCTTCTACCGGGTTGCTGATCCCCTTATAGGCCATTTTGGAAGCCTGTGTAAAAGCCTCCACAAAATCCTTACCGGTAAAGGTATCTTTCTTGGAAAGGCCCTGTGCCATTCCCCGCCATATCTGAGACAAGATGACACCGCTGTTTCCCCTGGCACCCATTAAAGCCCCCTTGGCCATTGCTTGAGCAACAGAAGATGCGCTATGATCGGACGCACGGTAGGATTCCTCTATCGCCGAACGCATGGTAAGAAGCATATTAGTACCTGTATCACCATCCGGAACCGGAAAAACATTAAGAGCATCGATATCAGCAACGCTTTTCTCCAACCAGGCCGTCGAAGCTGAAAACATGTCTCTTAATACTTGACCGTCAATGGTTTCTATTTTTCTCATTTCTTTTTTTACCTCGCTGTTAAATAACCATTAAGTAATAATCCGGTATTTTCCTTGTTCATTTTTGAATGTTGCACCAAAATGTGGTATATTATTGCTCGGTAGTTTACAATATACTTAACAATAAGTCAAAGGAGAACCTGTTAATTTGAAGTGTGAAATATGCGGAAAAACACCGATTTTCGGTAGTAACGTAAGCCATTCAAAGCGACATACCAACCGGAGCTTTAATCCTAATGTGCACAGGGCTACGATTACCGTTGATGGAAAACCCAGGAAATTAAATCTTTGCACGAGATGTCTGCGCAACCAGAACAAGATTAAATCAAAATAAAAATTCTTCATCAGTATTCAAGAAAATTAATGGTTAAGTCGGAATGCGCTTAACCATTAATTTTTACGTTTATCGTTTACTCCTTTGTTCATCCCCAAAACCTTTTTGGCTGCTTCAATAGCCTGCTTAACCTGATTGGGTCCCGTAGCTCCCGGGTTGTCCCTCGCAGATAACGATGTTTCGCAGGTTACCATATAAACATCATCTTCAAACAGAGGGGAAAATTTCCGGTAGTCGCTCAAGCTGATTTCGCTGAATAATTGGTTACCGGCCGCTGCCCAGCTAACCAGTTTGCCTGCTGCTGCATGGGCGCTGCGAAAGGTTTCACCCTTTTTCACCAGGTAATCGGCGATATCGGTAGCCAGCAAGTACCCCCTATCCAGAGCTTCCGCCATCCTGTCAGCTTTAAACCGCAGCGTTCCCAGCATACCGGAAAAGACCTGCAGCGTAGATATCAGTGTATCCACGGTATCAAACAACCGCTCTTTGTCTTCCTGCAAGTCCCGGTTGTAAGACAACGGGAGACCCTTCATGGTCGTCAGCATCGAGATAAGGTTACCATATACTCTGCCTACCTTACCCCTGGCTAATTCAGCCACGTCCGGATTTTTTTTCTGCGGCATAATGCTGCTGCCGGTGGAATAAGCGTCATCCAGCTCGATAAAACCGAACTCGGAAGAAGCCCAGAGGATAATTTCCTCTGCCAGACGGGAAAGATGCATCATGCACATACTGGCGGCAGATTCAAATTCAATAACAAAATCCCTATCGGATACCGCGTCCAGACTGTTCTGGCTTATCCGGCTGAATCCCAATGCCCGGGCAACGTATTTCCGGTCTATATCATAAGCCACGCCGGCCAGCGCTCCACTCCCCAGGGGCATCACATCGGTCCGTTCAAGACAATCCAGAAGCCGTTCAAAATCCCTCTGCAGCATCTCGAAATACGCCAGCAGATGATGCGCCAATAAGACCGGCTGGGCACGCTGTAAATGGGTATAACCCGGCAATACCACTCCGAAGTTTTCATCCGCCAGACGAACCAGAACCTGCTGGAGATTATCTATCCCGAGAAGCGTCTCCTGAATAGCCGCCCTGGTATAGAGACGCAGGTCAAGAGCTACCTGATCATTTCGCGAACGAGCGGTATGAAGCCTGGCTCCAGCCTGGCCGATAATTTCAGTCAGCCGGGCTTCAATGTTCATGTGGATATCCTCAAGCTCCGGCTTGAAGGGAAATTTCCCCTGCTGGATTTCTTTATCGATAGCCTTCAGTCCGCGAACAATCGCAGCAGCATCCTGTTTGGAAATAATCCCCTGCCTGGAGAGCATACGGGCATGCGCCACTGAACCAGCGATATCAAAAGAATATAACCGCCAGTCAAAGGGAAGAGAGGCAGTATACCGGCTGACCGCCTCATCAGCTTCTTTTTGAAACCGTCCCCGAATCAAGCTCACTTCCTTGCTCGCTTTTTTAATTGCATACTCTTCAATTCACTATCAATTTCAGTGACAGGTTGGAGCTGGGCCTGTGTTTTAGAAGGCAGTCCCCAGAGCTGGATAAAGCCGACTGCATGACTCTGATCGAAAATATCACCCTTGTCATAAGTGGCCAGTTTAAAGCTATATAATGAGTAAGGCGATTTCCGCCCGATAACCATGGAAGTACCTTTAAACAGCTTCATCCTTACCGTACCGGTAACAAAACGCTGAGTACTCCGGACATAAGCGGCCAGGTCCTGGTGCATAGCGCTAAACCAGAGACCGTTATAAATCAAATCGGAATATTCCACAGCTACCTGTTGTTTGAAGCGCAACTGCTGTTTGGTTAGAGTCAACTCTTCCAACGCCAGGTGCGCTTGCAGCAAGACTATAGCCGCCGGAGCTTCGTAGACTTCTCTGGATTTAATACCTACCAGGCGGTTCTCGATGTGGTCGATGCGGCCTACACCGTTCTCTCCGGCAACTTCATTTAACCGTGCTATGATACTGACACCATCCATTTTCTGTCCGTCCAGAGCTACCGGAATGCCTTTCTCAAATTCTATTTCTACGTAAGCCGGTTTATTCGGCGTCTTGTCCGGCGATTTCGTCCAGATGAAGGCATCCTCGGGCGGCTCATTCCACGGGTCTTCCAGAATACCGCATTCTACTGCCCTCCCCCAGAGGTTCTCATCGATAGAATAAGGGCTCTTTTTAGAAACCGGTACCGGTATCTTGTTCCGCCGGGCATACTCGATAGTCTCCTCACGGGTCATATTCCACTCCCGAGCAGGGGCAACAATTTTGATATCAGGGGCTAATGTATTGATACCCACGTCAAATCTCACCTGGTCGTTGCCTTTGCCGGTGCAACCATGGGATACCGTATTCGCTCCGTTCTTTAATGCAGTCTCTACCAACAACCTGGCAATCAGAGGCCGTCCCAGGGCTGTCGCCAGCGGGTATTCCCCTTCGTAAACAGCATCCGCCTGCAACGCCGGCCAGCAGTATTCCGTGACGAAAGCCGCTTTTGCATCAATCACAACGGCTTTCCTGACACCCAGGTTTTCGGCCTTTTTCTTTATTTCTTCCAGGTCCGGCACATTGCCGATATCCACTGTCAGCGTAATAACTTCCATGTGATAGTTTTCAGGCACCCATTTAATTGCCACCGACGTATCCACACCGCCGCTATAAGCCAAAACCATTTTATCAGACATTTCAAACTCCTCTTTCAAAGCTCATTATCTTGCTTTGTCCGGGATTAATTATTACAGGTTGGTAAAAAAGACTCTATTTGATACCCTGCATCCCGCTTATTTCATTCAAAGATTCATCCAGGATTTTGATTCCTTCGTCAATCTCTTCCTTATTGATAATTAATGGAGGAATAAACCGCAGCAAATTGGGCTTTAAGCCATTTACCATCAGACCTTTCCCCAGACAAGTATACATTATTGATTCAGCAATATCCTGGTTGAATTCCACAGCTATCAGCAAACCATGTCCAGATCGGAAGAGCACACGTCTGAACTCCAGTCACGAGATTCCATCT
>CAZIQW010000085.1:0-7331 GCA_964541585.1 uncultured Dehalococcoidales bacterium
AGAGGGATGTTCATTGTAGCCAAACAGGCAGAACAGGTTATTCTGAGCTTTGAGGAAGTCTCCAAATTTCAGATTACCGTAGACCGGAAAAAAGACCGGGATGAAATGACCTTAAAACTGGAATTGAGAGACGACTCGGTAGACCGGAACAAACTGTCTGGTGAAATAAATGAAAAATTCCAGAATATTTGCCGTCTCAAACTGGATTATATTGATTATGTGACGTCCGGCTCTATTACTGGACCGCTTCCAGCGATAGAAGATTTAAGGAAGTGGGAGTAGTCAGGTTACGGGACAATCCATCTTTACCACCCGCTCAATCCCGGCCAGGTCCTTGAGGACACTGATATCAGCGGAAGGAAAAAGATTGTGCAGTTGAGCGATAACCGCCCGGCTCTGGGCCATTCCGACTTCTAACAGCACACAGCCTCCCGGTTTAACTTTGTCTTTCAACTGGTTGCAGAACCGGGATATTTTCTCCAGCCCGCTTTTACCCCCGTTCAGTGCCGGTTCCGGCTCAAACTTTGCCGAAGGCATCCCGGCCATATCCGATTCAGACACATAGGGCAGGTTAGCAATAAGAATATCCAACGGTTCGGGCAGAGGTTCCAGCAGGTCGCCTCGAAGCAAGATTACCCTTTCAGCCACTCCGTGTTTGCGGCAGTTAATCCGGGTTACCTCCAGGGCGGAAGCAGAGATATCCGTAGCATAAATCCGGATTTGAGAGAAAGAATCCGGATATTGTATCGCTTTATCTTTCCTCCCGGGGATTTCTGGCGGTGAAGGGAAGGACAAACTGACTGCCAGACTGACAGCGACTGCTCCTGAACCTGCGCCGATATCCGCAATCGTAGTTACCGAATGAGTTCCGGTGAATTTGACAGCTTCCTCTACCAGTAGTTCGGTTTCGGGGCGAGGGATAAGAACCCGGTTGTCAACATAAAAATCAAGTCCGTAGAATTCACGGCAGCGGATGATGTAGGCTGTTGGTTCTCCTTGCAGGCGGCGGTGAATCCACTGCCAGAATATTTCTGCTTTATCCGGTTCCAGTTCCGCATCCTGTTCCAGAAGCAGCCGGACACGGTCAATCTGTAATGTATGCCGGAGGAGCACTTCACTTTCGAGGGCGGGATTTTCGACATCTTTGAGGACTGACAGCATCTCTCTGGCCCGGGTGAGTGCCTGCCTGAGGGTCACGCCAGCTGTTTCTCCAGGTTCTGCACTCGCTCATGTGCCGCCAGAGCATCAATTATTACCTCAATATCCCCTTCCATGATACCGGGAAGATTGTGGAAATTTTCCCCGATGCGATGGTCGGTAACCCGGTCCTGGGGATAATTGTAGGTCCTTATCTTTTCCGAACGTTCGCCGCTGCCCACCTGTGAACGCCGCTCCTCCACCAGATTTTCCTCCTGCTTCTGACGTTCGGCATCCAGAAGACGAGAGCGGAGTACCATCATGGCCTTTTGCCGGTTCCTGAGCTGTGAACGTTCATCCTGGCAGATGACCACGGTGCCTGTCGGAATATGGGTAAGCCGGACCGCCGTAGCTACCTTGTTGACATTCTGCCCGCCGGCGCCGCCGCTATGGAATATATCCACCCTGAGGTCATCGGGGCTAATATCAATGTCAATCTCATCAGCTTCAGGTAAGACCGCTACCGTAGCTGTCGAGGTATGGATTCTGCCCGAGGCTTCGGTAACCGGGACCCGCTGGACGCGGTGTACCCCTCTTTCGTATTTCATCCGGCTGTAAACATCATTACCCTTAACCTCAAAGATAATTTCCTTATAGCCGCCGTCCGCACCTTCGCTGACGCTAATTATCTCGATATTCCAGCGTTTTTCCTGAGCATAGCGGGAATACATGCGGAACAGGTCGGCGGCAAACAAGGCTGCCTCGTCTCCGCCAGTCCCTGCCCGGATTTCCATGATGACGTCTTTCTCATCATTCGGGTCTTTGGGGATAAGGGCTTCCTTCAACTCTTCATTGAGACGGTTCTTCTTATCCTGGAGGGTTTTCATCTCCTCTTTGGCCAGGACTGTCATCTCTTGGTCCGGGTCACTGTTCAATATCTCCTGCGTATCCTCGATAAATTTGAGAGTAGCCTTGTAATCGGCGTATTTAGCCACAATGTCTTCAATACCGGCCCGTTCCCGGGCAATGGCCTGGATTTTCTGGGGGTCGGAAAATACCTCGGGCAGGGCCATCTGACGGGTCAGCTCTTCAAAACGCTTTTCTAATTTATCCAGTTGTTCGATCATAATCCAATCACCAGTCTTATTATAGGGCTAATTCAGTTCTAAGGCAAAGACATCCTCAATGCCAGTGTTTCATCACCGGGCACAGGAATAACATTAATAGAGGCGGATGCCGATGGGCCGGCGTCCGCCTCTTAAACTCTAACCCTGCCGGTTAATTTGATGAATCTGAAGCAGTGGAGATTTTTTTGGCCCGGGCAGCGAGAAAAGTCCTCAGGTTGATAAAAATAGCCACGGCTATCAAGCCCACTCCGACAGCATCTCCCGTCCATCCCGGGAATATCAAGAGAACAGAACCGGCTACCAGTAGAATCCTCTCCAGCCATCCGGTTTTGGTCAGTATCCAGCCGCTCAGTCCGGCGGCTATGGCGGCTACCCCAATAATGGCGGATATTACGGCAATCACTATTTCCACCGGGGTGCCGACTAACAGCAGAGCAGGACCGGTACAAAAAGCAAAGGGCAGCAGATAAGTGGGTACAGCGATACGCATGGCATTGAATCCTGTTCGGATGATACTGCCGCCGGACACTGCAGCGGCGGCAAACAAACACCCGCCGATTGGCGGAGTGATGAATGCAGTTACGCACCACCAGACGATGAAGAGGTGAGTGGCCAACACCGGTATGCCGGCACTGATCATAGCCGGCGCTATCATGATGGCCAATATCATATACATGGCCACATGACTCATACCCATACCCATTATATAGCAGACCACAGCTCCCAGTAAGAGAAGGAACCAGATATTGCCTCCGGTGATGTCGAGGAGCCCGCCGGCAAGCGAGGCGCCCAAACCGGTGATATTAACGATGGCGACAATGATTCCGGCGGAAGCGGTAGCAATAGCCACCATCAGCATGCCTCTAATGGTGTCCTCAGAGCCAAGCATGAGTCCTTTGAGCCCTACCCGGGTTTCTTTCCTGAAAGCAGCCACTACCAGCAGGGCTATTACCGACCATAAGGCGGCTTTTTGCGGTGCGAAGTCCATCCCAATCAACAAATATAGCAGGACGACGATTGGAATTGCATAAACCCATCCCGTTTTAATGGTCTTCCTGATGGAAGGCAGTTCGCTTCTCGGTAAACCTCTCAACCCGAGCCTGGCGGCTTCAAAATCTACCGACAACATCACACACAGAAAATACAGGAAAGCGGGGATAAAAGACACTAACATAACAGTGACATAGGGAATACCGGTATAGTCAACCATGATGAAGATGACTGCTCCCATAATGGGGGGCATAATCAGTCCACCATTGGAAGCCACAGCCTCCACTGCCCCGGCAAAATTGGTCTTGTATCCTATTTTTTTCATCATGGGTATAGTGAAAACACCGGTGGTCATCACATTAGATACTGATGAGCCTGAGACCATACCCATGAACATACTGGCTACCACTGCCACCTTGGCCGGCCCGCCTCTGAAGCGTCCCATCAGGCCCTTGGCAAAATCCATAAAGGTCTGGCCCGCCCCCGAGGTTATCAGCATCTGGCCGAAAAAGAGGAAGGCAATGATGACTATTGAGGAAACACGGGCAGCCGAGCCAAAGATACCGAAACTCTGTTTGTATACCTGCTCACCCACTTTGGGTAAAGTCTGCTCCAGGCCGACAAGAAAGCCGGGGAAATGACTGGCCGTCACAGCATAGATTATAGCCAAAATAGAGACGCCGATAAACGCCCAGCCCAGCACCCGCCTGGCGGCTTCCGTCAGCAGCAGCACCATGAACCATCCCAGTATCGTGTACTCGGGCAAGTTCTGGGCGATTGTAACTTCGTAGTACGGCGCAATGTACAGTCCGTAATACAGAGGCGGCACCAGAGAAAGGACAGCCAGGAGAATGTCGTACCAGGGCGGGAATCTCCGAACCATCCCCTTTCTGGCCGGAACCAGTAAGAAGAGAAAACACATCATCAATCCGATATGTAACGGAGTATGGAGATGAGGGTTGACAGGAATATGTGCATAGGTGAAAGCATCGCTGATATACAGGAAATGGTAAAGAACCACAGCGAAGGAAGCGATGCGTATAATCCGGGTAAACAATTTATTCGGCTGCTGTACAGCCTCCGCACCTGCCATTATGGTCTAATCCTCCTGAATGCCCGGCTGCCGGAAAACTCAACTTTGTGATTAAAAACCTGATGCAAGGGGGAGAAGCATCCCGGTTTCACAACGGGTATTTGACTGCTGCGGGATGCTTTCCCCATACTCTATCCCAGGGTGTCTATGTCTGGCTGGTTAACTATTCGCCAATTTCCTGTAAAAGGGCTGCTTGCTTGGCCTCATGCTCCGCCGTCCAGACGCCTTTCTCTTTATAGTATTTGATAGCGCCGGTGTGGTAGGGTGTGGTGAAATCAAGCAGTGCGGTAGCAAGTGTAACATTGGTCCCGGACGGCAGTGCTTCGTTCAACTCAGCCTCATTATCAAAAAGGGCTTTTACTATGGCATATACCAGCGATTCATCCGCATCATCCCTGGCGCCGAAGGAATGGTAAAAGCCAAGCTGCAGTAAATCTTCTGTCTGGCCCGGATAGGAGTTAGCCGGCAGAGTAACTACACTGTAAGCCATCCCATGCTGTTCCCAGGCAATCTTGGCCGCAGCTTCGGCGTCAGCCATGTCATTGAAAGAAAAGAAGACTACGTCTCTCATTGTAGCCAATTCGGTGAGGGCAGGTGTCGGCACCGAACCGGCATATGTCGTGGCTACAACTGTGCCTTCGAGCATAGCCCGGGTGGCATCCGCGGGAGCCACGATTTCTATTTCACGTACGTCATTCCTGGTTAGCCCGGCAACCTGAAGGGTTGCATCGTAAGTGGAGACGACGCTGGAAGAAGCATCTAATCTAACCGGTTTACCTTTTAGCTCAGCAACTGAATTGATATTGTGTCTTTTTATGGTAACGAAATGATTAAAGCCTATCGGCCCGGTAAACAGGGTTCTGTAAGGTATCTTCTCCTGGTCTTTAAGTCCACGGAGTACAAGGTGAGTGTTGGTGCTGGTACACCAGGCAACGAAAGCATCCTGAGTTTTTAATGTGGCGACTGAAGCCAGTGGGGGGCCTGTGGCGACGCCGATAGCAGTGAGATTCGGCAGGTTCTTGGTTATTATCCTGCTTGCAGCCACTGCGATAGCATAGGCAGAAGAACCTTCGCCACCGCCGGAAAAAGCGATTTGCTTTGGCCAGGCAGGGGCAGGGGCCGGAGTAGTACCCGATGTCGGGGACTGAACAGGGGCTGGAGATGGTGCTGGTGCTGGAGCGGGGGCGGGGTTGGAACAGGCGGGCAGCAATAATGCGAGCGCCAGAACCAGTGAGATAGCCAAAATTACCCAGTTTCTTTTTTTCATAACTATCCTCCTCTTGACTACTATTATATAGTTTTCTGGATATTTTGCGTGTTTATTCCGTGGTAAAAAGGTATCTCGAATAAGGTATCCTGCCCCTGTGCGTCAATCAAGAGCGGAGCGAATATTCAATCATTGGGCTGTAGAATATCATAATTCAAATGGGTTTGTCAAATGGAACTAATGTCAGGTTATATTAGCTATACCGGGTAAAGGGCTTTCAGGAAAGAGGGAAGTGGGGTATTCTTTCCAGCAGCAGGGACCAAACCTGCCGTTATCGTGAAATCCACTGAGCCGGGGGTACGAAATCAGTTTGGGGGTTTGCGCTTGATAAGTATTCTGAGCCGGTTTATTCTTCAACGAGATAAAAAATAGAGCTGCCAGTTTCCGTATTGAAAGCTTGCAGGTTGGCCATATTAAAGACTACTTCGATACGCTGGCCGGCCCTGACCCTGGAGCGGGGGTCTACCCGGGCGAGAAACGGCTTATCCGCGCTGAGCAGATGAAGATAAAGCTCGTTTCCCATCATTTCGATAACATCCACATCCGCCTTTACCGGCGAAGGGACAATGCCGGCGGGTATATATTCGGGCATGTGGATGTCTTCCGGGCGGATGCCCAGGACTATCTTTTTACCGCTGTAGGGTAATAATTTATCCCGTTTTTCACCGGGAACGGGGACTTTAAAACCGGGTGATTCCAGACAGCAAACCTTATCTTTATCCTGGACCACTACCGTATCGAAAAAATTCATGGAGGGGCTGCCGATAAAGCCGGCCACAAACATATTTCCCGGCCGGTCATAAAGCTCCTGCGGCGTCCCGACCTGCTGTAAGACGCCCAGGTTGAGGACGGCAATTCGGGTGGCCATGGTCATGGCTTCTACCTGGTCGTGGGTAACGTAGACAAAAGTAGTCCCCAGCCTTTGATGGAGCTTGCTCAATTCAGCCCGGGTTTGGACGCGCAGCTTGGCATCCAGGTTTGACAGCGGTTCATCCAGAAGGAAAGCGGCGGGTTCGCGCACGATTGCCCGTCCCAGGGCTACCCTCTGCCGCTGTCCACCGGATAGCTGCCGGGGTTTGCGTTTGAGCAAATTTTCAATACCCAGGATTTGGGCGGCTTCCTTGACCCTCCGGTCGATTTCCGCCTTGGGAGTCTTTCGCAGGCTGAGGCCGAAAGCCATGTTACTATGGACTGACATATGGGGATACAGGGCATAAGACTGGAAGACCATGGCAATATCCCGGTCTTTGGGGGCGATATTATTGACCAGGCGTTCTCCGATGTAGATGTCACCTTCGGTAATTTCCTCCAGCCCGGCGAGCAATCTGAGCACGGTGGATTTGCCGCAGCCGGAAGGTCCCACCAATACCAGAAATTCTTTATCCGGTATTTCCAGATTAAAGTCATTTACGGCTAATGTATCACCGAAACGTTTATATACATGTTCAAAACGTACCTCAGCCACCCTGCCTCTCCTCTAATTACATTCTATAATAATAAAAGTCGATGGTATCAGCCCTTGACGGCTCCGGCGGTGATGCCTTCGACAAAATATCGCTGGAGCGCAAAGAAGATAACCAGTGGAAGCGCCATAGAGATAAAGGCGGCGGCAGTGAGAAGCTGCCAGGCAGTACCGAAAGAGCTGACCAGATTATTAATAGTCACCGTCATCGGTGCCAGAGTGGGGCTTTGAAGATAGACCAGCGCTACCAGCAGG
>CAZIQW010000085.1:7341-8462 GCA_964541585.1 uncultured Dehalococcoidales bacterium
CCCAGAGGAACTGGAAAATAGCCAGGGATGCCAGGGCAGGCACGGATAAAGGAATGATGATACGAAAAAAGACACCCACGTTGGAAGCCCCGTCCAGGTGAGCCGACTCAATCAATTCTTTGGGTAGAGCCCCGAAGAAATTCCGCAGCAGGAATACGGCCAGAGGCATCCCGTAGGCTGTATGGGCCAGCCATATTCCCGGAAAAGTGCTTACCAGGCCGATGTTAGCGTACAGGCGTAAAATGGGAATCAGGGTCATCTGTATGGGTACTACCAGGAGGGCTACTACCAGAATGAACAAGACGTTTCGCGCCGGAAATTTCATCCAGGCAAAGGCGAAAGCCGCAAAACCGGCTACCAGAGTGGGGATAATGGTTCCCGGGACAGCAATAATGACGCTATTGATGAAACTGGCGCCCATGCGGTTCTGAGTGATTACTCTTTCATAGTTATCCAGTGTGAATTCAAAGGGTGTCTGAAAAGCCGTCCACCAGCCGGAAGTAGCTACCTCTGCGGCCGGACGAAACGAACTTACCAGCAGTCCAATGGTGGGGGTCATCCAGAGCAGGGCAATCACAATGATAATAATATGCAAAGGAATACGTCCCAGGAATTTTCTCCAGCGGCTTGCAGCGCCGGTGGTAGCTTTTGCGGGATAGCCGGTATTTTCTTTCAACGCATTTCCTCCTGGCTCCGCAAACGGCGAATAGAGATTATCATAATAGGAATGATGGCTAAAAGGAGAATGACCGCTAAAGCCCCGGAGCGGCCGAAATCCTGATAATTGAACATCTGTTTATACATCATCGTGGCAATCACATCCGTTCCATAGTTGCCGGCAGTCATGACCCAGACGATATCGAATATTTTCAGTGACTGGATGACCAGAGTGGTGGCTACTACGGCAATAGTGGGGCTGACCAGGGGTAAGATAACCCTCCAGAATATCTGGAACTCGTTGGCTCCATCTACGCGGGCAGCCTCGAGGACTTCCGAAGATATTCCCTTCAGGCCGGCGGACAAAGATCGGAAGAGCGTCGTGTAGGGAAAGAGTGTAGGCGAGGGGGGTGATGTGGGGGGGGGGGGGGGAAAGCGCGGTGGGGGGGGGGGGGGGGGGGGGG